>NZ_UNRE01000003.1:300000-562970 GCF_900537085.1 Agarivorans sp. Alg241-V36
CTGGCATCAACATCCGCTATTGGAATTAGCCTTTCGCCCATTCTTCTTGCTGGCGGCGCTGAGCTCAGCATTTAGCATAGCGCTTTGGGTGCTGCTGTTAAACGGACACATCTTGATTGGCTTTAGCGGCTTAAGTCCTCAGGTTTGGCACGCCCATGAAATGCTAGTTGGCTTTGGCACCACCGTCGCTGTAGGTTTCATTTTAACCGCAGTACAAACTTGGACCGGTCAACCAAGCATTAAAGGCAAAGCGCTGGCGGGCTTGGTGCTATTATGGTGTTTCGCTCGTATAGCCTTTTATATAAACACCGCTGAGAGCGCAATACTCGCAAGTGTATTACAAGGTTTGTGGTGGCTCGCCGTGGTGGTGATTTATAGCAAGCTTGTGTTTGCTGCTCAAAACCGCCGTAACTACATTTTTATCGCTCTATTGTCGGTCATGGGTTTGATAAACTTGGCGATTTTAGCCAGTGACTTGCTCGCCAATACTGCCCTAGCACTACATTTAACTCGAGCCATGGTGTTGTTATTTACCATTATGATGGCCTTGGTGGGCGGCAGAGTAATCCCTTTCTTTACTGTTCGCGGCGCCCAAACCGCAGCCATAGAGTGTCCGGAGTGGATCAACCGCTTAGTAGGTCCATTGGCCATCGCCACTACCGCGGCTTTTATCGCTAGCCACTTTGTGAATGCTTACCACTTGGTACCGCTTAGTTTAATGCTCTTGGGGCTATTACATTTACTCCGCTTAGCTTACTGGCGCAGTATCAATACCCTAAAAGTGCCGCTGTTATGGTCCTTGCACATTTCTTACTTGCTTATGGCTCTAGGTTTAATTGCGCTCGGCGCAAGTTATTACTTTGCTTCGCTAAGCTTTAGCAATGCGCTTCATATTATTACCATTGGGGCCATTAGTTTGATGATTTTTGCCATGATGAGCCGAGTATCGCTGGGCCATACGGGCAGAACCTTGGCAATAAAGCCTGTTATTAGCGCAGCTTTTATACTGTTGATTGCGGCCACGCTAATTCGCGCCTTTTTACCACTGGCAGATGCTTTACTTGCTTGGAATGTAAGTGCCGGGCTTTGGATTATCGCCAGCCTTATTTTCTTGGCCGTATACTTGCCAATTTTATCGACAAAACGCCAAAGCTAAGCATTCATTAGCAAGTACTAGACGCCCTTTATGTATTCTGCGATATTGCAGCAATATAAAAGGGCTTTTTCAAGGAACTCCCAATGTTACTAAGTGTTTGGCTTACTTTTGTAGTCGCTTGCATTGTGTTTAGTATTTCACCAGGAGCTGGCACTGTTGCCACTATTAGCCATTCATTAAGTGGTGGCTTTAAACAAGCCTGTAAAAACATTGCTGGCTTACAACTGGCTCTTGTTACTCATCTAATTATTGTGTCTGTTGGCTTGGGGGCACTATTAGCTTCTTCTGCTGTTGCCTTTACTGCGGTTAAGTACCTAGGTGCCGCCTACCTTCTCTATTTAGGTATTAGTAAATTCCTCGAAAAACCAACGGCATTAACTGGCCAAGAGACAGTTGTAAAGTCCAGTTCGCAACTGATCAAACAGGGCTTTATTGTTAACTTGATGAACCCTAAATCTATCATTTTTCTTGCTGCATTTTTGCCGCAGTTTGTTAACCCGAATCTGGATATGACCGGCCAATACCTGCTATTAGGGTTAACAGTAGTCATGATAGATTGCGCGGTAATGTTTAGTTATGCCACTCTCGCTTCAGCGGTTAAACCTTGGCTAGGTAAAGCCAAGTTTATTGCGTTGCAGAATCGCATCTTTGGTTCACTGTTTGTGATGATGGGTATTGCCCTGGCTAAAGTAGAGCGATAAAACTAGCGCAATAACTAAAAAGCAGTTTTCTTCAAATTAGTTTCGTCTTTTTATCTAGTTGCTCGTCTTATAGATAAATAACCATGATAGCGAGATTGAAATGATTAAAATTGTTAGCTTTAAAATATGCCCTTTTGTTCAGCGTGTAACCGCAGCACTAGAAGCCAAGGGTATTGCCTACCAAATTGAGTACATCAGTTTAAAAGACAAACCCCAGTGGTTTTTAGATATTTCACCTAATGGGCAAGTTCCCGTTCTAGTGACAGATAACAACACTGCGCTGTTTGAATCAGATGCCATTATTGAATACATTGAAGATGAATACGGCCCTCTAAACGATAAGCTTAGTAACGAGCAACGTGCCTTAGACCGAGCGTGGAGTTACTTGGCCAGTAAACACTATTTAAGCCAATGCGGCACCATGGGTAGCAAAACCAAAGAAGATTTTGAACAACGAAGTGAAAACTTGATAAAAGCCTTCGCTAAAGCGGAACAAAAGCTATCAGGCACCAGCCTATTTTTTGGCGCCAATCACTTAGGTAAAGTGGACGTTGCCTGGCTGCCCTTGTTACACCGAGCGCATATTGTTAAACAAAAAACTGGCTTTGACTTTTTGTGTGGCTTACCGAAAATGCAAGCTTGGCAAAACAACTTAATGGCTACAGATTTAGTGAGCAAAACAGTTGCCGAAGACTTTGAAGAAAAATTCAGCAACTTTTACCTCACCAATACCTATTTAGGGGGCAATAGCAATGCTGCTGCGCCAAGCTGCGGTGTAAGTTCTTGCTGCTAAGTGCTTTGCTATAACTTCACGCTTGCTATTGGCTTTTATACTAGGCTAATAGCAAGTCTGTTACCTCTACCAGCATTAAGTAAAATCGATGAACTTAGAATCAGTATGGCAACAATACAGTGATAGTTTAAAAGCCTTTTTGCATGCCAACTTGAGTGATGCTGCCGACGTAGATGATGTGCTACAAGAGATACTGCTTAAAACCTACCAGCACATCAGCCAATTGAAAGATGCCACTAAGGTGAAACCTTGGCTGTTTCAAATCGCCAATAACAGTATTATCGACTTTTATCGCCAGCAGGGTAAAAGCAAAGCACTGCAGCAAGATCAGCTTTGGTATAACCAAGATGAAAGCAATATTCACCAACAGCTTAGTCAGTGTATGTCCCCTTTTATTTACGCCCTACCCGACGAAGAGGCTCAAATGCTGATGAGCATTGAGCTAGAAGGCGTATCTCAAAAAGATTATGCCAAACAACATGAGATGAATTATTCAACCTTGAAATCTCGAGTACAAAAAGCGCGCTTAGAAGTGCTTAAACTATTTCAATCTTGTTGCCAGTTCACCCTCGATTCACAGGGACGACTGGTTGAATATCAGCGTAAAGAAACCACATGCAAAGACTGCTAAAACAGATTAAATCAATAGCTAGAGCATACCTTAATGATATTTGCTAAATACGTTCAAGCTTAGTAGCGTATGAAGATACTGTAACCCCGTTAAAATTTATGAAGTGATTCTATGAACAAGATCCTTAGCATTCTATTCGCAAGCAGCTTTTTAGTTGCTTGCGATAGTAATGAAGTCGCCGATGTCTCTCTAGGTTTACTTACCACCAAAGACATCAAAATAAGTGTATTAAAGGATCCTTTAATCGACGGAGTGACTTGTCACATCGCCAACGTTGAAGCAGATCTAGACTTTGCAGATCCCAGTGATATGTCTATATCCTGTCGCCAAACCGGCGAAATAACCTCAGCTATGTTAGCCAACATTGATATGTCTAAATCAGGTGAAGTTGTTTTTAAAAAGTCCAAAAGCATTCTTTTTAAATCTTTAAAAATTAGACGCATCTTCGACGCCGAATCGCAGACCTTGATGTACTTGTCTTATTCAACCAAAGAAACCTCTGGCAGCTATAAACACAGTTTATCTACAGTACCTTTATGGGGAACCAAAGCCTATAGCAGCGCGGATAGTGTTAACCAGTAGCGACATAATGGCGTTTAAACAAAAAAAGCCCTCTTAGTAAGAGGGCCAAGTATTACAGCACTATCAACAGTTAAGCTCTTGTCATTATTTCGCCGCTAGCAATTTAAGCTCATTAGCAACAAATTCTACGTGCGGACCAATCACCACTTGAACCGCCGTTTTACTAGGAACGATCACTCCTGGAACATGTTTCTTCAATTCACTTACGTTTACTTGGTCACTATCTTTCACTTCCAAACGAAGGCGTGTAGCGCAGTTATCTACTAATACTACGTTGTCGGTTCCACCCAACATGGTAAGTACTAAATCAGCTGTATCGCTATGCGAGCCACCAACGCTTAAGATTGTTTCTTCTTCTGAAGCATCTTCACGACCCGGTGTTTTTAGGTTCATTTTGATGATCATTGTTTTGAAAACAAAGTAGTAAACAGCAAAGAATACTAAACCTTGTGGAATCAACATGTACCAGTTGGTAGCAAGCGGATTACGTGAAGAAAGCACCATGTCAACCAAGCCTGCGCTAAATCCAAAGCCTGCCATCCATTGCATCGATGCTGCGATAAATACCGAGATACCGGTAAGTAAAGCGTGTACAACATACAGCACTGGGGCTACGAACATAAAGGCAAACTCAAGCGGCTCAGTTACGCCGGTAAAGAATGAGGCCGTAGCAGCAGCAATCATAATTGAGGCTACTTTAGCTTTGTTTTCTGCTTTAGCAGTGTGGTAAATCGCCAAGGCAGCGCCTGGTAAACCAAACATCATGATTGGGAAGAAGCCAGCCATGTAGCGGCCTGTTTCGCCCGGTACAGCATCCGAAGCAACACTTAAGAATTTACCTAAGTCATTAATGCCAGCCATATCAAACCAGAACACTGCATTAAGTGCATGGTGCAAGCCAACAGGGATTAGCAAACGGTTAAAGAAGCCATAGATACCAGCACCCACCGAGCCCATACCCGTGATACTTTCACCAAAGCTAACTAAGCCGCCAAAAATAAGTGGCCAGATGTACATCAATACAAAGGCAACCGCGATACCCGCTACCGAGGTAAGAATAGGAACAAGACGTTTGCCGCTAAAAAACGACAAGGCTTTATGCAGTTCAACTTGATAGAAGCGGTTATACAGCTCGGCCGCCATAATACCGCTAATAATACCAACAAATTGGTTTTCAATTTTTGAGAAAGCCAGTGTGCTTGATTCATTTAATGTGACTAAGCCAATTTGCTCTACCGCGCCAGGCGAAAGCAAAGTGGTAATCACCATATAACCAATAAAGCCGGCTAACGCAGCTGCACCGTCTTTATCACGAGACATACCATAAGCAATACCAATGGCGAACAATACCGACATATTATCGATAATGGCAGCACCAGACTTAATTAAAAATGCCGCTAAGGCGCTATTGCCGCCCCATCCGTTTGGATCGATCCAGTACCCTATTCCCATTAAAATGGCCGCAGCAGGTAGCACTGCAACGGGCACCATTAAGGCTCGACCAATTTTTTGTAAATAGCTAAACATAGTATCCCTCATTATGGTTATTAATAACCAAATTCAATTTTCCAGTAGCATTTGCCAATTCGACCTTGGTGGTCATTTCTAAGCGTTGTGTTGATTAATGTTCCACCAAGAACTTAATTCGCAGTGTAAATAATAAAAATTCACACGCAAATAAAGAACCGCAAAAGTGTGACAAAAGCCCAAAGAAATCCGGCTAAAAAGTGCTTTTAGTCACACTTAAACGAAAACTTATTTTTCAAAGAGAATTAAATTGCTAAACTAAGCCTAAATTTAGTGGAGAACTATCATGAGATTAATACCCCTACTCGACAAAACCCAAGTGGGACAATGGTCTGCCCTTTATATCGCGGAGAAAATTAAGTCTTACAAGCCTACCGCTGAACGACCATTTGTATTAGGTTGCCCAACCGGCGGTACTCCGCTAGCCACCTACCAACACTTAATTGAGTTACATAAGCAAGGCGAGTTAAGTTTTGAACACGTTGTTACTTTTAATATGGATGAATATGTCGGGATCCCCAGCGACCACCCCGAAAGCTACTACAGCTTTATGCATAACAACTTTTTCTCACACATAGACATCCCCGCAGAAAACATTAACTTGCTTGATGGAAACGCAGAAGACCTAGAAGCAGAGTGCGCCAGATACGAAGCAAAAATTAAGCAATACGGAAAAATAAACTTATTTATGGGTGGTGTTGGTGTAGACGGCCACATTGCTTTTAACGAACCGGCTTCGTCTTTGGCCTCTAGAACACGGGTTAAAACACTGACTGAAGATACCCGCATGGTAAATTCACGCTTCTTCGACAACTTAGAACAAGTGCCAAAACTGGCGCTCACCGTTGGAGTTGGAACCCTACTTGATTCCGAAGAAATACTCATATTGGTGACCGGACACAACAAAGCCCAAGCACTAGAAGCCGCTGTAGAAGGCAGCGTGAATCATCTTTGGACTATTTCTGCCCTACAACTTCATCCTAAAGCGATGATAGTATGTGACCAACCTTCCACTATGGAATTGAAAGTAAAAACAGTACGTTACTTTCATGAGCTGGAAGCTGAAAACATTAAGAACATTTAGGATTAGCCAATGATGTACGCCCTAACCAATGCATTAGTATTTGATGGTAGTGAATTACTTAACGGCTATTCAGTGCTTATTGAGAACAACAAAATCAGTTCGGTGGTGCCTAATCAGCAAGTATCACCACAAATTAACAGCATAGACTTAAATGGCTCGGTACTTTGCCCAGGTTTTATCGACCTACAGCTAAACGGCTGCGGTGGAGTGATGCTCAATGGCGACTTTACTAGCGCTAACTTAGATCGCATGCATCAAACTAATTTAAGAAGTGGCGCGACTAACTTTATGCCTACCCTTATCACCACCAATGATCAGGAAATGGAGCAAGCTGTTGCTGTATCTAGAGAACATAGCCAACACCACGGCACTGTTAATTTAGGTCTTCACTTAGAGGGCCCCTACTTAAGTGTTGATAAGAAAGGCATTCATAGCGAAAAGCTGATTCGCCAACTCAACCAACAACGCTTGCGCTTTTTACTCGACAATCATGACGCAGTAAAAAAAGTTACCCTTGCACCAGAGCAAGTTGAACTATCTAGCATCGCGGCCCTTAAAGAAGCCGGAATATTAGTCTCTTTAGGCCATACCAACGCCAACTACCAGCAAGCCAGTGAAGCTATAGAAGCAGGCGCTGGCTTTGCCACTCACCTGTTTAATGCCATGAGCCCAATGACCGGACGAGAGCCTGGTGTTGTAGGCGCGATTTTTGACCACAATCTCTATGCTGGCATCATCGTAGATGGACACCACGTCTCTAACGCCAACGTGCGAATAGCGAAACGCTTATTGCGCCACAAACTGTGCTTAGTTAGTGACGCAACCGCAGCAGCTGGTGCCGATATAAGCAGCTTTGATTTTGTTGGACGTAAGATCACAGTTCAAGATGGGATTTGCTTTGGCGATGATGGTACACTCGGCGGTTCTGCTTTAACCATGATTGAAGCAGTAAAAAACTGCGTACAATCAGTAGGTTTATCTCTTCGAGATAGTTTAAGAATGGCTTCTTTGTACCCAGCAACCGCAATTAACAGGGATCAAGACTTAGGCAGAATCAAGGCAGGTTACGCCGCAAACTTAACCGCTTTTGATCAAGATTTTAATGTCACCCTTGCAATTAGCGACGGCCAATTGACTCAGTTTTAATCAAAAAAATGAATGATAAATTAATCGTAAATGTAGATAAAGTTAAGCAAGTAAATACTGCTGCAGTATACGGCATGATTGACCAACAAGGGCCAATCTCGCGGGTAAAAATTGCAGAGCAAAGCCAGCTAGCGCCTGCCAGCGTGACTAAAATCACTCGCCAACTGCTAGCAACCGGTTTAGTTAAAGAAGTAGCCCAACAGGCCTCTACCGGAGGGCGCCGCGCTATCTCTTTAATGGCAGAACAAGGCAGTTACTTCTTTATCTCGGTACGATTGGGTCGTGGAGCTTTAGATATCTCGCTATTTGACTTAAGCGGTATATCTCATGCCCACGACAAATTGTCGGTAAACGAGCTTGAGCAAGATCCGTTAACCAAAGAGCTACTAGACAAAATCGCTGGTTTCATTTCACAACATGTTAGCGAACAAAAACAACTTATCGCCGTAGCAGTAACCTTGTCTGGTTTAGTTAATCCTGGAGAAGGTATCGTAGTTTATACCCCACACTACCAACTACGTGATTGCCCGCTAGGTGAAATGATCGAGAGCCGCTTCGGCTTACCTGCTTATATCGGTAACGATACTCGCGCAATGGCACTAGCAGAACACTATTTTGGCGCGACCAAAGACTGTTTAGATTCGATACTCATAACAGTGCATAGCGGCACTAGCGCGGGCATCATTGTTAATGGCCAAGTATTTATGAGCCAACACCGCGATGTTGGCGAAATTGGCCATATTCAAGTAGATCCATTAGGCAAAAAGTGCCAGTGTGGCAATGTGGGTTGTCTCGAAACTATTGTCTCTAACACTGCCATTGTAGCGCGTTTGCGGGAGCTAATTGAGCAAGGCAGCCCCAGCATTCTTCAAACGGGCTTTAACATTGAAGACGTATGTTTTGCTGCTAAGCAAGGTGACATGTTATGCCGCCAAGTACTGCAACGCGTCGCCACAGTATTAGGCAGCAGCATTGCTATCGCGATTAACTTATTTCACCCGCAAAAAATTGTCTTAGCCGGTGAAATAATGGCTGCTGAAGAAATTTTAGTACCCACCATTAAGCAATGTATTCAGCATCAAGCCTTAAGCTCTTTTGCCGATGACTTGCCCGTGCAGGCGGCACACTTTCAAAACAACCCTACCATTGGTGGCCTAGCGCTAGTTAAGCGAGCCCTGCTCGACGGCAGCTTATTGATCCGCTTAATCAATCAAAAGCCGGAATAAGCAAAAGAATGTAGCGCAGCAACTAATCAGCAAACTGGAACTTAAAACACTGTAAAGCATAGGAATGATTGATATTTTTATGCTTTACTTGTGAGGTCTATGCAAAAGGATTGCTTAATGCGGATATTCTCACCTCGAACCGTTGTAATCAGCAGCGGTTTTTTCACCTGCGCTCTGATGGTTTACATCGCCTTTATGCTGCTCTCAGCAGATATTAGTGAAAGCCAACGCCGCTACGCCCACAATACCATTACCCTCACTCAAACAGTTATTTACGACTCCCTTCAAGCTTTAGACGACCTAGAAAAGCTAGATATAAATGATTGCAGTGAAGCCTCTCTCACTAAAATGCGCCAAACAGTATACTTAAGCAGTTATATACGTGATGTAGGCTTATTAAAAGACGAGCGACTCCTTTGTACCAGTGTTGGCGGCTTACTCAAAGAGCCGGTAACTTTAGACCCTCCGTCTTTTTCTACCTCTCTAGGTTTTGATATTTGGCTTAATACGCAGCTCATCATCTTTGATTACCTGCATTCAGGTGTGGTAATTCGCCGGGGCAACTTTAATGTTGTAATTGATAACAGTACCTTTGCGCCGCTCGAATATGGTGATAATCAATGGGAACTAGTGTCAGATAGAAAAGAAAATGCCATTCATCTCACCGGCACCCAAGGCATTTATAAAGACACCGGCACCTTGGTTTATGAGGAAGTCACCGACAACTATCACTACTTCCACCGCTGCAGCGAAAACTACGATTTTTGTATCGCTCTTAGCCTTTACAATTACACCCTAATTAAAAACAAAGCCTGGTTTCTGGTCTTCTCGATTTTATTCAGCCTAGCCTTTGGAATCTTAGCTAGCATCGGCTCTGAATCATTATTTAAACGCCACAGCAGCACCAACTCTCGACTACGTCGAGGTTTACGTAAACAGTATTTTTATTATCAAGTTCAGCCATTGGTGGACTTAAAAACTAAACGAGTGATTGGCGGTGAGGTATTAGCACGCTTTAAGGATCCGCATGGCGAACTTTATCCAGACCAATTTATTGGTGAGATCCGCGCCTTAAAACTCACTTGGCCGTTTACTTTATTAGTGATGAAGAATGCGCTGAAGGACTTACAGGCCACGGGTGCAATCCGAAATGATTGCAAAATTAGCTTTAATATTTTTCCTAACGACGTTGAAAACAACAACATCGACGAGTTAAAAAACCTGCAGGAGATAAAAGATTTCTCGGGTAATATCACTCTAGAGATAACTGAAGATTTGCAGCTAGACAGCTTAGTCGCCAACCAAAATATTAACCGAGTCATCAAACAAGGTTTTGAAGTAGCCATTGACGACTTTGGTACCGGCTACTCTAATCTTGCACAACTCAAAAGTTTTCGCTGCCAATACTTAAAAATAGACAAGAGCTTTGTATTCGATTTGGAAGCTGGCTCTATCCGCTCTTCACTGGTGCCGCACATGGTAGATATTGCGCATAAATCAGATTTAAAAGTGATTGCAGAAGGCATAGAAAACATTATGCAAAGCAAAGTGCTAGAAGATCTAGGTGTTGAATATGGCCAAGGCTGGATGTTTGGCAAGCCAATGTCGGTAGAAAAATTTATAGAAGCCTATCAACGCACTAATAAACCTGACGAAGGCTCCTCGCCCAAGCTCTGATAGTTTTGCCGACTACACTCCAAACATGAAAAAGGACAGCGGTTTGCTGTCCTTTTCTGATTAGTCTTTCTATTTGTCGACTTAGCAAGTTACGCCAATAGCGTTATCGTTTTGCCAGTAAAGCTGCCACTGCTCTTCACTAGCACTACAACCACAGCCTTTATTGCATGAACCTAATTTTACAACTCGCAGCTTATGGCGTTTCACCCAAGGTTGCAGCATAGCAAGGGCGGCGTCATCACTAAGCGAAAAATGCTTAGCAACTTGATTTAGTAACACGCCAGGGTTTTCTTCAATATAGCTTCTAAGCGCTTGTAGTATCATAGTGCTCTGCCTTTTGACGCTTTAAAAACAGTACCCAAACACTTAATACAATCACCATAGCCACTAACAACACACTGGATGACATAGGTGCTTGCTGCCAAGTAGCCGCTTGATAGTAAATAGTCGAGGTGCAGTAAGCGAGTAAGGTAGACCATACTCCAATTAACCTTGCCCATTTAAGCCCAAGCTCTTTAACCAAAGCGCCCATTGCCGCTGCACAAGGCATGTAGAGCAAAATAAACAACATGAAGGATACTGCCGATGCTTGGCTAAAGTGCTGTGATAACTGCGACATTGTGCCAACATCTACTTCGTTGATTTCTGCAGCGCTGGTTAAATCCTCAGCTTCTTCAATGGCAATGCCCAGCGGGTCGCCATAATCAAGATCGTTGAAGTTATCGATGATGCTTTGCCCAGCCTCTTGGAAACGCCCTAGATAAGTCCACGCTTCGGCCTCTTCATTTGGGTCGGCATAAAGGCTGTTTAAGGTGCCAATTACTGCTTCTTTGGCAAACAGGCCGGTTACAATACCTACAGTGGCGGGCCAGTTGTCTTGCTCAATGCCCATTGGGCTAAATACCGGTGTAACAAATTGACTAGCTCGAGCTAAAATTGAGTGCTCTTGACCTTCAGCATCCAACTCACCGCCGGTCCCTACGTGGTTAAGAACACTTAATATCGCTACCACTAGAACAATGGTTTTGCCCGCGCCAACTATAAAGCCTCGCACTTTTTGCCAAGTAAGTAGCAATACCCCAAACACTGTTGGGAACTGGTAGTCTGGCAGTTCAAGTACTGAGTCCTGAGCAGTGCCAGGTAGTAGAGTGTACTTAAGCAGCAAGCCAGTAATAATAGCGGCGATGATGCCCACAATGTACAGAGCAAAAACCATATTCTGGCCTTGCTCTGGGAAAAATGCTGCCACAAACAAAGCATATACCGGCAAACGCGCACCACAAGACATAAACGGACTCATGGCTGAGGTTAGCACTCGTTCACGGTGCTTTTCTAATACTCGGGTGGCCATAATAGCTGGCACTGTACAGCCAAAACCCATAAGCATTGGCACAAAGGCTTTACCGGGTAAACCGATAACCTGCATGGCGCGGTCTACAACGAAAGCTGCGCGCGCTAAGTAACCAGAGCTTTCTAGCAAGGCTAAGAATAAATACAAACACGCGATCACCGGAATAAAGGTGGCCACGGTTTGTATGCCTACCCCCACTCCACTGGCCAATACAATGGTCGCCCATTCTGGCGCACCAATACCGGCCAATAGTTCGCTCACACCATCAACAAAAATAGTACCAGCGGTAATATCGAAAAAGTCGATAAACACTGCACCACCATTAATGGCGAACATAAACATCAGGTACATAACACCTAAAAAGGCTGGAATGCCTATCCAACGGTTAAGCAATACTTTATCTAATAGCTCAGAATAGTCGCGGCTTAACTGGCCTTTTTTACTGATACAACTTTGGGTAAGTTGGTAAATAAAGCTATAGCGGCTGTCGGCAAGTTCCAAGTCAACGTCCGTCGTCGAGAATTGGCCTAGCGCTTGGTTCACCTCTAGCTGTAAATCGGGTTCTAACTGCTCGTTTAACCATGGGTCATGCTCAATTAAGCGAAGAATCTGGCCTTTATTTAAACTAAGCTTTTGCTGCCACTCGGAGCTAAAGGCTTCAATCTCAGGTGTGTATTCTAGGCTTAACGCTGGCGCTTGCTGCGCTTGTTCCATTAACTTAGGTAGATTGCGCTTAAAGTCATTCACTTGCTTTTTAGAGGTGGCTGACAAACATACAACAGGCAACTTAAACTGCTCACTAAACTGCTTCACTTTAATATTAAGTAGCTTAGCTTTTGCAGTGTCCATTTTATTAAGAACCAGAACCACTGGTAAGCCAAGCTCTTTAAGCTGAATGCTTAAATACAGGCTACGCTCTACTGCGCTGGCATCAATGACATTAATCACAAGGTCGAGCGGCTCAGATTGCAAGAACTCACAAGCTATTCGCTCATCTAATGAGCTTTTATCTAGCTGAGGATCAATGTTGTATACGCCCGGTAAGTCTACAACTTCTGCTTGCCAATCAGCTTGGCGGATCCACCCAGACTTTTTGTCTACGGTAATCCCACTAAAATTGCCTACTTTTTGCTTACTGCCGGTTAAAGCGTTAAACAAGGTACTTTTACCGCTATTAGGATTTCCTACGGTGGCTATCATATGTTTGTTCATAGACTATCCACCTCAATCGCTTTGGCTTGGCCATTACTTAGCGCAAGGTTAATTCCAGGTGCAGAAACTTGAATTGGGTCCCCAAGTGGAGCACGCCTAATAATGGTTAAGGTAGTATTGGGCAAAATACCCAATGACATAAGCTTTTTGCGCATTGCTCGGGGTAAGCCCTTCAGGCTCAATATTTGGGCCTTTTGACCAGTGGCTATTTCATCCAATGACATGGAACCTCCATACCTAAGTCTAAATAATAATGATTTTCATTTGATTTCATTGTGCGACACACATCACTGTTCCGTGTTGATCTAAATCAAAGGCATTTGCATAGCTTGTTTTTTTTGTGAGAAATTTTTAAGGCTATTTTTTGAAACCTCCTCATTAAATACGCTACCATCAGCGCAACATATGTATAAGGTAGATTGAAGATGTCATTCAAAGACCAACTTTCGCAACTGGTTTACTCAACAGACCAAGGCCGCATTGAACCAGAGCAACAAGCCGAACAAGTGCCTGAAGCAGACGGTTTTATTAAACTGCGTAGAGAAACTAAAGGCAGAAAAGGCAAAGGCGTTACCTGCTTAACTGGCTTTGGTTTAGCAGAAGCTGAACTTAAGACCTTATGTAAAGAGATGAAAAAACACTGCGGCGTTGGTGGTAGCGTTAAAGATTATGTTATCGAAATCCAAGGCGACCAACGCGACAAGCTAGAAGCTTGGCTTAAACAGCGAGATTACAAAACCAAACGCATCGGCGGCTAAACCATTGCCTTTTATAAGGCACTTGG
Source organism: Agarivorans sp. Alg241-V36 (assembly GCF_900537085.1). NCBI lineage: Bacteria > Pseudomonadati > Pseudomonadota > Gammaproteobacteria > Alteromonadales > Alteromonadaceae > Agarivorans > Agarivorans sp. Alg241-V36. Next base: position 313,871 of record NZ_UNRE01000003.1, read on the forward strand.
GTATATTCAGCGCGCTTTTGGGGAGTAGCTGCCCATATCAATAAGGTATGGGGCATTTATCAACATACTTAGTGCTCATCACTATGGTAAATGCAGCCTTTATTGGCCTAGCAAGACCAAATGCACATTAACGCCATAAAGAGGTGAGCAGCGTTGTGTGCATTGGTTTATCTGCTCGCCTCATATAAGAAATCCAATGGAAGCTTTATTTACTTCAATTACCGCCGTTGCTATTGCCGAAATAGGCGACAAAACCCAACTACTAGCACTTTTGCTGGCTTGCAAATTTCGTAAACCCTTACCCATTATTGCTGGCATCATTATCGCCACTTTACTTAACCATGCTGCAGCTGCTTGGTTTGGCTCATTAGTGCAGCAATGGTTTAACCCAGAAGTATTACGTTGGCTAATTGGCATCTCATTTATAGCAATGGCACTTTGGGTATTGGTGCCAGACAAGCTTGATGAAGATGACAGTAAACTACTCAAATATGGTCCCTTCTTAGCCTCGTTGATTTTGTTTTTTATCGCTGAAATTGGCGACAAAACTCAGGTTGCGACTGTGATACTAGCGGCCAAGTATGACTCGATGCTGATGGTGATTACCGGTACAACTATTGGTATGTGTTTAGCCAATGTTCCAGTGGTATTGCTAGGTAAGCTTGGCGTTGAGAAACTGCCGATGAGCTTAATTCACCGAGTTACCGCTATTTTATTCTTAGCGCTGGGCATTACCACACTGGTATTTTAGTAGCTCTTTTGCTTGAGGCTGATTGTGTTAAACTCTGCCACAAATTGTTAGTAAGGTTGTAATAATGAAACTAGTTCGTTGGATTTTAGGCCGCATTATATTGTTACTAAATGCAGTATTTTCCCCAAAGGGCGTAAAAAGAAGCGCTGAAGAACAAGCTGTAATTGATAAAAAAACTCAAGGTTTACACCTTTACCAGCTACCAGCCTGCCCGTTTTGCGTAAAAGTACGCCGGTCTATGAAGCGCAATAGTTTAAGTATTGGTTTACGCGATATTAAAGCGCAGCCAAAATATCTAGAAGAATTGGTGGCTCAAGGCGGTTCAAGAAAAGTGCCTTGCCTGCGCATTGAAAACGGTGACGAAGTCGAATGGTTGTACGAGTCTAACGACATCATAAACTACCTAGAAGCCAAGGTAGCTTAAAATCAAAAAAGCTCCGCATTGCGGAGCTTTTTACTATTAGCTGCTAAGCCTTAATCAATTTCCATAATATCGCTTGGCATTATTTCGCGCAGACGCTTCCATACTTCGCTGGTCGCAATACCGTAACTACGTACAACCTGCAGGGCTTTATCGTGTTCGCCACTGTCAGCCAAAGCAATCAATTCTTGATAGAAGTTATCCACCAAGGCTCGCGCTTGCGGATCGTCAAAGTAGTATTTACCAACACTTCGATACATGCCTCTAAAGCCATTTAAGATTAGTGCATATAAAGGGTTACCAGAGGCAAACGCTAAGCCATGCAACACTTGATAATCAAACTCGGCATAAGCTTCGCCAGTTTGTTCAAGTTGTTTGTATTGTTCGATAAGCTGACGACTTTTCTCGGGGTTGTTTTTCAATGCACCACGAATAAAAATCACGCTAATGTTGGTTCTTGCTGATAGCAATTGCTCAAACAACTCTGGCACACCGTCACTGTCTAGGCGCGCCAAGGTTTCTAGTATGTTGAGGCCGGCAGTTTCCCAAAAGTTGTTCACCTTGGTGGGCTTACCGTGTTGAATAGTTAGCCAGCCATCTCTTGCTAAACGCTGAAGCACTTCGCGCAAGGTGGTTCGGGTAACACCAATTAATTCAGATAGTTCTCTTTCGGCGGGTAAAATTGTGCCAGGAGCAAAACGGTTATTCCAGATAGATTCAATGATGTATTGTTCTGCGAACCCTGCTGGACTTTTTGCTTTAATTACCATTTTTTACTCAGTCTATTTTCGTTTTTATTGTATCGATAATAACAAACCATTAACTAAAGCTAAAGCAAGTGGTTTGAGCTCAAACCTCCAAATTTGAAAAACTCTTGACTATTTTTATCGACACTTGAATAAATTTGATATTTTCGGTTGTTCAACTACCAAAGCAAAGGGATATCACATACAATCGCGCTCGAGTTTTCGTAGGGGAAACTCGACCTGCCATTTGAACAACAATGAGATTTCAGGATGAATACTAGTCTATCCAGTGCCTTTGCTAAGAACTTTCTTGGCAATGCACCTCTATGGTATAAAAAAGCCATTGTTATATTTCTAATCATTAACCCCATCGTTTTCTATATCAACCCATTTGCCGCTGGTTGGTTATTAGTTATCGAATTTATCTTCACACTTGCGATGGCCTTAAAATGTTACCCACTTCAGCCCGGTGGTTTGCTAGCCATTCAAGCTGTTGCAATAGGCATGACATCTTCTGAAACCGTTAAACATGAACTGGTAGCCAACTTTGAAGTAGTGCTGCTGTTGATCTTCATGGTGGCCGGTATCTTCTTCATGAAGCAGCTTCTGTTGTTTGTGTTCACCAAAATGCTTATCAAGATTAAAGACAAAGCGGTCTTGTCTTTGGCTTTTTGTGCGGCAGGCGCCTTTTTATCTGCCTTCTTAGACGCGTTAACCGTAATTGCAGTAGTGATTAGTGTGGCGATAGGCTTCTACAGCATCTACCACAGAGTAGCCTCTGGTAAAGATTTCAACCAAAAACATGACCATACAAGTGACGAGTTAAGCAGCGATGACTTAGAAGGTTTTCGCGCATTCTTACGAAGCCTAATGATGCATGCGGGTGTAGGTACCGCATTAGGTGGCGTATGTACTATGGTAGGTGAACCACAAAACCTAATTATTGCAGATCAGTCTGGTTGGCAGTTCTTCGAATTTTTCTTACGTATGGCACCGGTATCTCTACCTGTTTTAGTATGTGGTTTAATAACCTGTGTAGCCTTAGAAAAAATTGGCAAGTTCGGCTACGGCACTTTGCTACCAGTTAACGTTCGCCAAATTCTTACTGACTACGACAAGCACGAAGATCAAAAACGTACTAACCGGGACCGCGCTAAATTAATTGTTCAAGCAGTTATCGCTGTTTGGTTAATTGTTGGTCTTGCCTTGCACTTAGCCGCAGTGGGTTTGATTGGATTGTCGGTAATTATTCTTGCCACTTCTTTTACAGGTATTACCGAAGAGCACCAATTGGGCAAAGCCTTTGAAGAGGCCCTGCCATTTACTGCATTGCTAGCAGTATTCTTCTCTATTGTTGCGGTAATCATTGATTTAGAACTGTTTAAGCCGGTGATTCACTGGGTACTATCGATTGAAGATGAAGGCCAATTAGTCGCTTTCTATATAGCAAACGGTTTGTTATCAATGGTTAGTGATAACGTGTTTGTAGGTACTGTTTATATCAACGAAGTTAAAACCGCTTGGTTGGAAGGGCAGATTACCCGTGACCAGTTTGACATGTTAGCAGTAGCGATTAACACCGGTACTAACTTGCCGTCGGTGGCTACGCCAAACGGTCAAGCAGCTTTCTTATTCCTGTTAACCTCGTCGTTAGCACCGCTGCTCCGCTTATCATACGGCCGTATGGTTTGGATGGCTTTGCCATACACTTTTGTATTAGCAGGTGTAGGTTTATTGTGTGTGGAATACGCACTTATTCCAGCTACCCAATACTTCTACGATATGGGGTGGATTAGCCATCACATTGCTGGCGCTGCGTCTGCGGTTTCTGCTGGACATTAAATTTAAAAAGGGCGATGCTTGCATCGCCTTTTTTTATCGGAGTTTCTGATTATGCTCAGCTTTTTAAGCAGCATGCCGTACCAACGTAAACCTTGGTTTCTGCTTTTTATAGGTAGCTTATCGCTAGAACTGTGTGCCTTATTTTTTCAACACGTAATGAAGCTCGACCCTTGCGTTATGTGTATTTATGAACGTGTAGCCATGATGGGTTTAATGCTTGCAGGCCTTATCGGCTGGATGGCCCCGCAGTACCTCATTGTTCGCCTTGCGGCCTTTGGTATGTGGATAGTAAGCGCGGCTTGGGGCTTGCAACTAGCGATTACCCACACCGACTACCAAATGAACCCCAACCCTTTTGCCACCTGTGACTTTTTCGCAAACTTCCCAGAGTGGGCTCCTTTAGACAAATGGGTTCCTTGGTTATTTAACCCAACTGGCTTTTGTGACAAGATTTCATGGATGTTTTTAGGTTGGTCTATGCCACAGTGGCTAATCTTGATATTTGCAGTGTTCTTAGCTGCAAGTGTGTTGTTTTTTGGCCTACAATGGCGCAAAAAATAACCACAAAAAAGCCCGCTTCAAGCGGGCTTTTTTATGGCTTGGTTAGTAAAACTATTCGCACTCGTCCAAAGGCCAGCGCACAATGTAATCTTGTGACTGTCCAGTTAACTGGCTTTCACAAACAATTTTACCGCGCACTGACGCCCCACGCTTATGCATCTCAGAAGCTTTACCTTTGTTTAACAGTGGATGCCACTGCGGCAAGGGTTTACCTTCAATCAAGCGTTTGTAAGCACAACTTGGCGGCAACCAATGAAAGGCGTCTATATCGTCTAGAGTGATTTTCACGCAGTCTGGTACTTTGGCAAAGCGGTTCTCATAGTCGCTGCAGCGACAGCTTTTGCTATTAAGTAATACACAGGCGATATTGGTGTAATAAAGCTCGTCGGTATCTTCGTCAATTAACTTCGACAAACAGCACTTACCGCAGCCATCACACAATGACTCCCACTCTTGAGCATTCATTTGCGCCAGTGTTTTGGTTTCCCAAAATCTTACTTCACTCACTAATTACAACCTCTGTTTCTAGCTCTATATCGGCAACTTTTAAGCCTAGTTTATCACCAATGGTCAATGGACCAACGCCGGCAGGGGTGCCAGTAAGCAATACATCACCAGCTTGCAAGGTAAAACACTGAGAAGCCTCAATTAGCAAGGCTTCAATTGTGCGGATCATTTGGCTGCTACTGCCCTGCTGTTTAGTTTCACCGTTTTGCTTTAGTTGCAAAGCCACATCATCAAGCTCGCTTAAGCACGCAAGCGGTTTAAAAGCGCTAAGCACACAACTATTGTCGAAGGCTTTAGCCCTCTCCCAAGGATGACCGCGCTGTTTAAGCTCTAGCTGAATATCGCGTAAGGTTAAATCTAAGGCCGCAGAGTAACCCCAAACGGCATCATTCAAATCATCTTTAGTTGCGTTCTTTAAGGGCTTGCCAATAAGTAAGGCAAGCTCTAATTCGTAATGAACCTCGCCCAAACCTGTGGGTATAACAACACCCTTGTCAAAGCTGACAAAGGCACTAGGCGGCTTATTAAAAAACACCGCTTGTTTAGCCGGCGCTCCACCCATTTCTTGCATGTGTGCCACATAGTTTTGGCCAACACAAACGGCTTTACTTGGCGAAAGCTTAATTGGCTTACCGTTGCTGTCTTTATGCTGATACATCTTAAAACACCGGCGGGTAAGAGATACGGTCTGCCAGGGTGCCAACTGCCGCTACAAAGTAGTGTGAACGATTCCACTTCATTAACACCCGATAATTATCGTAGGCTAAATAAGCGCGGCCTTGTGCATCATCAGGTTGAACGATAGAGGCTGTAATATCACGAGTAGGTAAATCACTGCCATCGAAGCGACGAACGCCCAAAGCCTGCCATTCGCTCAAGCTTTTAGTGATTTTTAATCCAGAGTTAGCACTGTCATAATCTTTAGGCAGCTGAACTTGTCGACCCCAAGTGAGATCATCACTCCAACCACTTTGTGCTAAATAGTTGGCAGCAGAGGCTAAGGCATCTGCGGTATTGTTCCAAATATCGCTATTACCATCACCGTCAAAGTCCTGAGCGTAAGCGAGGAAAGAGCTTGGCATAAACTGCACCTGACCCATTGCCCCAGCCCAAGAGCCTTTCATTTTATTCGGTTCTATATGGCCGTCATCTAAAATACGAAGAGCATTCATCAATTCTTTCTTGAAAAACGCTTCGCGACGTCCTTCAAAAGACATGGTTGAAAGCGCCGACACTACATTATAGTTACCGGTAAATTTACCAAAATTAGATTCAACACCCCATAAGGCGATAATAAAGCGAGGTTGCACCTTATACTTTTTTTCTATCTCTTTAAGCAAAGGATAATGCTTTTTGTACAAAGCCCGAGCTTGTTGCACCTTCCAATCAGGCACGGCGCGTGGCAAGTAAGTATCTAAGGTAAGCTTAAACTCAGGTTGCTGTTTATCTGCTTTTACTGCTCGTTGGTAAAATTTAGTATTAGTAAAAGCAGCATCAATGGTTTGCTGAGAGATCCCCTGCTCTGCCGCTTCTAATTTAAGTTGTTCAACGTAGTTATCAAAGCCCGGTTCAGCGTGTAACGAGAAGGCAGCCGAGAAGAGCACCGCACTGATAATTTTTTTCACTAACGTCCCCTTTCTATTGGTTTTTAGCTTTAGCCTGCGCGGCCAAATGCTGTTTGAGATAATTCTCTGGAGGTGGTGGAATTTGTAAATAGTAGCCTTGTTCTTTAAACGCGGCTTCTATGGCATCAATTTTTACACTAGCAAAATCTTTAGTTGGTCGTTTAGGCACCAACATCACTAGCTCCTTAGCGCCCATTAATTCAATTAACGAGGCTGGAACTTTCGAAAAATCGTCTTTCTTCTCAATATAGAGATAAGTTTGCTGTTTTTTGAGACTTTTATAGACTGCACAGAACATGAAAATGTTAGTATCCTAGGCACTGATCAGGTTATGCTAAAACGCAGACTATATCAGAATATATGGTGTAGCGTCATCGCTCGTATACAAATGTAAAAAGGAATCCGCTGTTCATGTCCGGACAGGAAATAGAGTTTAAAGGGACAAACTTTACCCTTTCAGTCGTTTACTTAGGAAAAAATGACTTAACGTCATTAAATAACAAACTTATGGAGAAGGTGGCACAAGCGCCTCAGTTCTTCAATTGTGCACCTATCGTAGTAAATATTAGTGAAGTGGATAGTGATTTTGACTTTGACCAGCTTAAAGAAATAGTTGAAGCTCAAGACTTTGTATTAGTGGGTGTAACTGGCTGTAAAACCGCCGAGCAAAAAACCGCAGCTCGTGCTGCTGGCTTAGCAGTTATGACCAGTGGCTCGCAACAAGCAACAGCTAAACCGAGCAAACCAACAGAAGAAAAAGCCCCCACTCCCCCAGCTGCTCCGTCGATAGTACCTAGCAAAATTGTTCGTGGCCAAATTCGTTCTGGCCAACAAATTTATGCCCAAAATACCGACTTAGTAGTAATTGGCTCCGTAGGAAACGGCGCTGAAGTAATAGCCGATGGCAACATACATATTTACGGCGCGTTAAGAGGCCGAGCTATCGCAGGCGCAAGTGGCAGAAAAGACAGCAAGATTTTTTGCCAAAACTTGCAAGCAGAACTTATTTCAATTGCTGGTGTTTATATGCTGCATGAGCAAATCGGTGAGCATGCCGATTCGCCGCAATGTATTCAAATAGAAGATCAGCAAATCGTATTTGGTAATTTAAGTTAACCCCGTTAACGAATTTATAAAGGAAAGATAATGGCTAAGATTATCGTTGTAACCTCAGGAAAAGGTGGCGTAGGTAAAACAACCTCCAGTGCTGCTATTGGTACTGGTCTCGCCATCAAAGGTTTTAAAACTGTAATCATCGATTTTGATATTGGCTTACGTAACCTTGATTTAATTATGGGCTGTGAGCGCCGAGTCGTTTACGATTTTGTTAACGTAATCAAAGGTGAATCAAACCTTAATCAATCATTGATTAAAGATAAGCGCACCGACAACCTATACATTTTGCCCGCATCGCAAACTCGCGACAAAGACGCTTTAACCAAAGAAGGCGTGCAAAAAGTACTAGACGATTTAGCCGAGCAAGGTTTTGACTACATTGTTTGTGATTCGCCAGCCGGTATCGAAACAGGCGCAATCATGGCCTTGTACTTCGCCGATGAAGCCATTGTAACCACCAACCCAGAAGTTTCTTCGGTTCGAGATTCAGACCGAATTTTGGGCATGTTAGCCAGCAAATCAAAACGTGCTGAACAAGGCAAAGAGCCAGTTAAAGAGCACCTGCTTTTAACCCGCTACAACCCAGAAAGGGTTAATCGTGGCGACATGTTAAGTGTTGAAGACGTGCAAGACATTCTTGCTATTCCATTACTGGGTGTGATTCCGGAATCACCAGCTGTGCTTAAAGCCTCTAACTCTGGTGAACCAGTAATTTTGGATACTGAAAGCGATGCAGGTTTAGCTTACGACGATGCGGTAAGCCGCTTAATTGGTGAAAGTGTAGATTTCCGCTTTTTAGAAGAACAAAAGAAAGGCTTATTTAGCCGCATATTTGGAGGATAACAATGTCTCTTTTAGACTACTTTCGAACGTCAAAACAGTCTAAAACGGCGGCAACCGCCAAAGAACGACTGCAAATTATTGTTGCCCACGAACGTGGACAACGCAGTGGGCCAGATTACCTGCCTGCAATGAAGCAAGACATTATAGAAGTGATTAAAAAGTACGTAGATATTAACTCAGACCAAGTGAATGTTAGCTTGGACAATAAGAGTGAAGATATAAGTGTACTAGAGCTAAATATTACGCTTCCTGAGCAACGTGATTAGCAAATAGAGGCTGACGCCAACCGGTAAGTAGCAAAGGTAGCTCTGCTGCTTGCCGGTCTTCTTTCCAGAGCCAAGATAAATACTGATTAAGCATTTTCTTACTGGCCAATACATCCTCGGGTAAGCCCGACTCTTCGGCAACTTTCGCCACTACCTTTTTTAACTCTTGAATGCTTTTCTTGTAATCAGGGTAATCAACAATACGTTTTATTGCCTTAGGAAAATCGACAGTTTTAACTTGCTGCCCCTGCTTAACGAGCTTTAATAAACGCTGACCATGAATCCGCAGTTCTTGCGGCGGCAAACTAAGCCGTTGTAGTTGTTCCATAGAACTTGGCTGATAACGCGCCAAACTCCATAAGCTATCGCCGTGAACAACGTTATTTATCGCTAAGTCTCTACTAGCAGCTTGCTGAGCGCGCCAGCGAGCCAATACCTGCAAAACTGCAAGTTGTTGCGGATTGAGCTTCCAGGCATTTTTAATATCTTTGTAAGCTTCATCTTGATTGAACACGCGCTTTTTCTGAGCCGCTAATCGCGCACTCTCTTCTAAAGCGGCTTCAAAGCGCCCTTCTTCTTTAAGTTGTTGCTGAATCTTTAAATAAGCAGGCAATAGGTAGATAACATCTAAAGCTGCATATTCCAGTTGAGAAGAACGCAGTGGCCGCGCTAGCCAATCAGTGCGTGATTCACCTTTATCAATATGGATGCCTAATTCGGTATCGATAAAACGCTGGTAGCCTAAACTAATACCATGTCCAAGGAAGGCAGCGCCTACTTGAGTATCAAATACACTAAGGCCAAATTGACCGCTTACCCGCTGAATAATTTCTAAGTCTTCACTAAAGGCATGCAATACCCAATGATGCTTAACTAAAGCTTGCCAAAGAGGTGGCATGTCTACTTTTAGCGGGTCGACTAAATAACATTGCTGGCCGTCAAAGATCTGCAGTAAACCAAGTTGTGCGTAGTAGGTGCGAGTACGAACGAATTCAGTATCAATGGCGAGCACCATTGGTGCTTGTTCATTTAAAAAACGCAACAGAGGCGCAAGTTGCGCCTCTGTTTCTATCATGTCGAAGTTTACGTCTGCCAAAATTGCGGCGTCCTAGTGGAAAGCATCTTAGTATTAGCTATTTTACGGTTTATGCCTCTTCGCGCAAGGCTCGACGTAAGATCTTACCCACATTTGTTTTAGGAAGTTCATCTCTAAACTCTACTAGCTTAGGCACCTTATATGCTGTAAGAAACTCTCGGCAATGCTCAATGATTTGCTTCTCAGTGAGTGACTCATCTTTTTTAACCACAAATACTTTTACGGTTTCGCCGCTTACATCATTAGGTACGCCTACTGCGGCCACTTCCAACACTTTGGCATTGCTGGCTACAACTTCTTCCACTTCATTTGGGAATACGTTAAAGCCCGATACCAAAATCATGTCTTTTTTGCGGTCTACAATATGGAAAAAGCCTTGCTCATCAACCGTGGCGATATCACCAGTTGCAAACCAGCCTCCCGGCATAGATTCTTCAGTGGCTTCTGGGCGTTGCCAATAGCCTTGCATAACCTGCGGACCTTTAACCAGTATCTCGCCCGATTCACCATCGGCAACTTCGTCGCCATCTTCACCCACCAACTTAATATCGGTAGACGGTGCAGGCAGACCAATACTGCCGTTATAAGCTTCTAGATCGTAGGGACACACAGTTACCAGCGGTGCACACTCAGTTAAGCCATAACCTTCAATTAAGCGAGAGCCGGTAACGTCCTGCCAACGCTCAGCAACAGCGCGTTGCACCGACATACCACCACCTAATGAAAGGCGTAAACGAGAGAAATCTAACTTGGCAAAATCCTCATGGTTTAACAGCGCATTAAATAAAGTATTTACCCCAGTTATCGCGGTAAATGGTGTTTTAGCCAGCTCTTTGGTAAAGGTAGGAATATCACGAGGATTGGTAATAAGTAGGTTTTGGCAACCAAGTGCGAAAAACACCATGCAGTTCGCTGTTAATGCGAAGATATGGTAAAGCGGTAAAGCGGTAACCACCACTTCTTGGCCTTCGCGCAAACAAGGACCAACAATGCCTAAAGCTTGAAGTAAGTTAGCCACCATATTTTTATGTGACAACATGGCACCTTTAGCCACACCTGTTGTGCCACCGGTATATTGTAAAAAGGCTAAGTCTTCGCTTTGAACCTCAGGCCTAACATACTGTAAATGCTGACCTTTAGATAATAAGTAACGAAGTGATTGGGCGTGTGGTAAATGATACTTGGGCACCATTTTCTTCACATATTTCACCACAAAATTCACTAAGGTGCGTTTAGTGGCCGATAGTTGATCACCTAGACGGGTTAACACTACATGCTCTACGTCGGTTTCTTCAACGATCTCTTCAAGGATATGAGCAAAGTTAGAAACAATAACAATGGCTTTTGCACCACTATCATTTAACTGATGCTTTAACTCGCGTGGCGTATATAGCGGGTTAACATTCACCACTACCATGCCGGCTCGCAGCGCGCCAAATAAACAAATGGGGTACTGCAACAGGTTGGGCATCATTATCGCTACGCGGTCGCCAGCTTTAAGCTTTAACTCGTTTTGAAGATAAGCAGCAAAGGCTCGAGACTGTTCTTCGAGGCGGCGATAGGTCATCACCTGCCCCATATTGATAAATGCGACTCTGTCGGCATGTTTAGCTGCGCCTTCTTCGAAGACATCAAGCAATGTTTGATAACGCGCTAAGTCTATCTCTGCAGGAACATCCTTAGGGTATCGATTAAGCCAAACCTTATCCACGCAGTTCTCCTAAACAATTCAATTACATTAAGTATAAATTGCCCACCAAGTTTATTGTGAATTTTATTATGCACTTGGCGACATTGCTGGCCTTAGAGCTTTAGCTCTAGGATTTCAAACGATTGTTTCATACGGCGTTTAAAATAACAATATATTAACATTAAGCGTAGAGTGTAAGATCAAAAACAGTGAAGTGCTTCAAACAATTGTTTCAATAAAAGCCTGAAGTCGCTGAGCCACAGCTCGCGGGTTTTGCATATGCAGGTGGTGCCCACCACTGAGCATTTCTGTATGTATATTGTTAAACCAGCCCTGACGAAGGGATATGTATTCGGCTGTTAACAGCGGGTGCTCACATGCAGCAAGCAATAAACAAGGGCTTTCGATAGATTGGCAGATTTGTTTAGCCTGTTGCTCACTAAAGCGTAAAGGCGAGCTAAGTTTTAGTTTTTCATCATGCCGCCAGTACCAAAGGCCATCACGCTCTATGGTGGCACGTTCAACCAACAAGCGACTATTCTCTTGGCTAATACCATTGGTGTTGGCTCGAAGCTTTACCGCATACTCTAATTCTGCAAACCCTTTCGCGGGCTTCAATTGCTGACGCTGACGAATCGCTTTTGCCATATGAGAAGAGGTTTCGCTGCTGGCTAAACTTAAAGGCCCTATTCCATCGATACTGACCAATCCAATCAAGATCTCAGGAAATGCCGCCGCAAAACAACTAGCCACCAAAGCACCTAGCGAATGCCCTACAAGAATAATAGGTTTGTTAAGGTCTAACTCGGCCAAAGCAGCAAATACATCATCAACGTAATCAACGAAGTGATAGTAAGCTTGTCGATGCGGGGAGAGGCCATGCCCAGGAAAGTCTAGGGCAATACAGTGGCTAGTAGGGAACTGGTTAATTAGAGGAATAAAACTAGCTGCGTTGTCCATCCAACCGTGCAACATTACCAAACAACATGGGCTATCGCTGGTTTGTTCTAGATAGGCGAGTTGGCTTTTGGGAAGGCTGGAATTGGTAAGCATAATCTATCGGTAAGGGCGATTAGGCAAATAAATCGATGCCGAACATCTCATTCACTTGCTGGCGTTTAAGCTGATTAGCAACGTCTTGATAGTGAGACACAGCCTCTCCGCCACTGCCAATATTTTGGTCATAGCGGAGCTTTTCTACACTTTTTTCATCCATTACCGCCCACGGCACTACGCCTTTTGGCGCTTGGGTAGCGGTACTTAACTCGGTACTGCTACTAGGCTGTTTAACTTTAGGCTGTTGCGGTATGGGCTGGCCAAGGCCCTGAATTTTCAAGCTATTTATCCTTTAACTATTCTCTACCTGGAAGCTTTTTCCAGGTTACTTTATCTCTAAGATACACAGGTTCTGCATTTTCAGCAGCAACTATGTCGCCACGTTCAAAGGCATATTGAGCATAACTAAGCATATCTCGTGCCGTTGGGTATAACACCGAATCTAACACGCGTACGCCAGAAAATTGACCACTTAATAGTTCTTTGTAAGTTTGCCAACCGGTGCCGACTGCCACACTGGTACTGTGTTTTCCGTCCAACAGATCAGGTTTAATAACTAACTCTTGCTCAACCAAGCGCATCAAGCCTTCTACTAGCAGGTATTCGCCCCAGTAAACCTCACCCATGCGCGCATCAATGGCAGCTAAACAATGTTCAGCATTATGGCTAGCATAAGCTTGTTGCGCCATCGCTTGAAGAGTCGATACGGCCACCATGGGTTTATCTGCGCCAAAGGCTAAGCCTTGCGCAGTGGCTACACCAATACGTACACCGGTAAAGCTTCCTGGCCCACGACCAAAAGCTATGGCATCCACTTGAGTTAAGCTCACACCTGCTTCTGCTAGTACTTCTTCAACAAAAGGTAAGATCTTTTGAGTATGGTCGCGCGGGCTGTATTCTTGCTTGCTGATAACTTCGCCGTTCCATTGCAAAGCAACAGAGCAGTTTTCGGTTGAAGTATCTAAAGCTAATAATTTGGCTGTCATGTTTCCTCAGCGTCTTTTTTAACAAATTCCAGAACTTTCGATAGTTCTCTAGTGCGGGGCATAGCCGGTAAGCTACTAATAAATAAAGAACCATATTCGCGATTAACCAGGCGGTTATCACAAATAATCACTACACCGTGGTCAGCCTGGGTTCTAATCAAGCGCCCCACCCCTTGCTTTAAGCTTATAACCGCTTGCGGCAAATATACCTGACGAAAAGGATCTCCGCCACGCAAACGGCAGTCTTCGCTCTTAGCTTTTAATAATGGGTCATCGGGGGCCGCAAACGGCAGTTTATCGATAATCACACAAGACAATGCCTTACCGGGCACGTCTACGCCTTCCCAGAAAGTACTGGTTGCAACTAACACTGCGTTGCCGTCTTCAACAAACTCGTTGAGCAATTCTTGTTTACCTGCCTCTCCTTGCACCAATACCAATAACTCGGTGCGCTGGCGAAGCTCTGCTGCCACCTTTTGAATCATTCGATGACTGGTACATAAAAAGAAGCAGCGGCCGCCGTTGGCTTCTATTACCGGGGCAAGTTGGTCAAGCATTAACTGCTCGGCATTATGCTGCTTGGTTTCTGGCAAATAACGCGGCACACAGAGTAAGGCTTGTTTTTGATAATCAAATGGACTGTCGAGCAGCATGCTGCTTGCATCTTTTAAACCCATTTGGGTTTGAAAATGCTGAAAATTGCCATCAACAGCCAGCGTTGCTGAGGTAAATACCCACGCAGCATTGCGATCTTCAACTTCACTATTAAAACGCTCTGCAATATTTAGCGGCGTAATGTTTAAGGTAAAGTGCTGACGAGTAGTTTCGTACCAATAGCTAAAGCCGGTGGTATCAACGTCCATGACTTTGTCGAACAAACCACGCATTTTGGCTAAACGTTCAAAACAAGAATCGGCTAACTCGCTACGAGAAAGTGCCAACTTGAGCACTTGATAAACAAAGTCCATGTCTTCTCGCAAGTCTTGCATCATCTCGCCAAAGCGTTTTTGCTTAGCTAGCGGTCGCCATTCACCACGGTCTCGCAAGCCTTCAAAGGCTAGTCGGCATTGGCGAATACGCCGCTCTAGTTTTTGCGAGGCTTTTTGTAATTGCGCCATATCGCGAAGATCGGTTTTATAGCTCAGCTCAATGTCGTTACATAAATCTAAAATTTGCCTACTTGAGAAGTGCTGACCAAAGTAACTAGCGGCGATGTCTGGCAGCTGATGGGCTTCATCAAAAATAAAGGCATCAGCTTCTGGGATTAATTCACCAAAACCAGTTTCTTTAACCACCATGTCGGCAAAAAATAAGTGATGGTTAACCACCACTAGGTCAGCTTCCATGGCGCGGTTTCGCGCTTTAACCAAATAACACTCTTTATACGAAGGGCAATCTCGGCCAAGGCAATTGTCGTTGGTACTGGTAATCAGTGGAAATACGTCAGCGCGCTCAGCCACAGGGCCTAAATCGCTAATATCTCCGCTTTCTTCACCTTGTGCCCAGCTTTTGATTTTGACCAATTCAGCTAAGGTGGCTCTATCTTGGCCACTGCTGTAGTGCGAAAAGCTGTTTAGCCTTTCTATGCATAAATAATTAGCGCGCCCTTTTAATAAGGCAATCGATTGATTGTATTTAAGGGCTTTTTGCATGCGCGGTAGGTCTTTAGTAAACAGCTGATCTTGCAGTGCTTTACTACCAGTGCTAATGACGATTTTTTTGCCGCTGTCCATGGCTGGCACTAAATAAGCGAAGGTTTTACCGGTGCCGGTACCCGCTTCTACCAGCAAGCTGCCGCGATCGTCTATAGCCTGTGCTACTGCATTGGCCATTTCACCTTGTTGAGGACGAGGAGAGAAGCCATCAATGGCCTTGGAAAGTAATCCATCTTTGGCGAAATATTGCTGTTTCAATCTAAATTCCGGCAAGCAAAAGTCGCCGCAACTATACCAGCCGAATCAAACGAGACCAAACTTAAAACTAAACAAACAAGTCAATGTTATGTGGGTCGTCGGGATCTGGCTTTTTTTTCTGCGCTTGCTGCTGTTCTTGGCCTGATTTAGGTCGCACTTGAATATCATTTTGTGCAGCGGCTTTGCCCTTTTTAACCACTTTAGTAGTTTTAATTGGCGGTGCCTTACCGTCAGGCTTTGCTGGTGCCCTTGGCAAAATTGGTAGAATCGCATCTTGGCTCACAACTAGGCCTCCTTTCTCGGGTTTCCCTACTATATTATCGGTCAAATTTTAAACAACTTTAATCTATTCAAAAAAAGCCATTAAAAAAGGTTGCAATTTAGCGCTAGCTTGGTAACTTTATGCCCATTATTGCCATCAAGGCAAAACACACGTTGACAGGAACGTTACATGATTTTTAACCAGCTGAAGCATCATCACTACCATCATCCAGAATAAGCTTCAGGCGGTTATCTGCTGGAAGCTTGTAAGATGCTTCCGGTGGTAGAATATAACAATATTGCAAACCCCCGGAAGGTAATCCTCCCGGGGGTTTTTTAGTTTTATAATTAGGGACATAAACATGACAGAGCAAAAACGACTACGCATCGCCATCCAAAAATCAGGACGTCTAAGCGATGATTCACAGGCACTATTAAAAAGCTGCGGAATGAAAATCAACCTCCGCCAACAACGCCTAATCGCCCATTCAGAAAACATGCCAGTAGATCTACTACGTGTGCGCGATGACGATATTCCAGGCCTAGTAATGGACGGTGTGGTTGATTTCGGTATCGTTGGCGAAAACGTATTAGAAGAAGAAACCATGTTGCGCACCGCGCAAAATGAGCCAACCGACTGCGATATTCTAAAACGTTTAGATTTTGGCGATTGCCGCTTCTCGCTAGCCGTAGCCGAAGAATTTGATTACACCGGCCCGCAATGTTTGGCTAACAAGCGCATTGCCACTAGCTACCCAGGTATTTTAAAGCGCTACCTCGATGAACAAGGTGTACCATTCTCAACGTGTATGCTTGCTGGTTCTGTTGAAGTAGCCACTCGCGCTGGCCTAGCCGACGCAATTTGTGATTTAGTGTCTACTGGTGCAACTCTTGAAGCCAACGGCCTTAAAGAAGTAGAAGTTATCTACCGCTCTCAAGCCGTGTTAATTAAATCTAAAAACAAGTTAAGTGACGAGCACCAAGAGCTGTTAGACCGCTTGCTAATGCGTATGCAAGGCACCATGGAAGCGAAAGAAAGCAAATACATCATGCTGCACGCACCAAAAACACATCTTGACCAGATCGTTGACTTACTGCCAGGCAGTGAGCACCCAACTGTACTAGCACTTGCCGGTGACGAAGATAAAGTAGCCCTGCATGTTGTAAGTACCGAAAACCTATTCTGGGAAACCATGGAAAAACTAAAAACCTTAGGTGCTAGCTCTATCCTAGTAATGCCAATCGAGAAGATGTTGAGATAACAAACATGCAAACGGTAATTTGGAAGCAACTAAATGAAGAGCAACAACAACAGGTGCTGTCCCGCCCTGCGGTTAATAGCTCGACCGACATTGCTGGAATTGTTGCTGATGTAGTAAAGCAAGTTCGTGAACAAGGTGACCAAGCGCTAATTGCGCTTGCCGCCAAGTTTGATAAAACTGAACTTGCTGCTGTGCGTGTATCTCAGCAAGAGATTGATAACGCGGAAGAAGGTTTAAGTGAAGAATTTAAACAGGCAGTAGCGCAAGCTAAAGCCAATATTGAAGTGTTTCACCAAGCGCAAAAACCACAGCCAATTAGCCTAGAAACTCAACCTGGCGTGCGCTGCGAAATGCACTACGCCGCCATTAGCAATGTTGGCTTATATGTACCAGGTGGAACTGCACCGCTACCTTCAACAGTATTAATGTTGGCTATTCCAGCCCGCATTGCAGGTTGTAAGAAAGTAGTATTAAGCTCCCCACCACCGATTGCACCAGAAATCCTCTATACCGCTAAGCTATGTGGTGTAGACGAAGTATATGCGGCCGGCGGCGCGCAAGCAATTGCCGCAATGGCCTATGGTACCGAGAGCGTCGCTAAGTCAGATAAAATATTTGGCCCTGGTAATGCCTTTGTAACGCAAGCTAAGCAACAAGTGAGTGGCGATCACGCCGGTGCTGCTATCGACATGCCCGCTGGCCCATCAGAAGTGTTAGTAATAGCCGATGATAAAGCCAATCCAGCCTTTGTTGCCGCCGACTTATTATCGCAAGCCGAACACGGCCCAGATTCGCAGGTTATTTTACTCACTACCTCAGAGCAACAAGCTGCAGCGGTAAACACTGAACTGGCTCGCCAGTTAGCCTTGCTTAGTCGCAATAATATTGCCGACCAAGCGTTATCGCACAGTACCGCCATTGTAGTGAACGACTTAGCCCAAGCGGTTCAAGTAAGTAACCTGTATGGTCCAGAGCACTTGATAGTACAAACCGAGCAAGCGCGTGAACTGCTGCCAAACATTGAGAATGCCGGTAGTGTGTTCTTAGGTAAGTGGACGCCAGAATCGGTAGGTGATTATGCCAGCGGCACCAATCACACGCTGCCAACGTATGGCTATACTCGCACTTACTCAAGTCTTGGCACTTTAGACTTTATGAAGCGTTTCACGGTTCAGGAATTAAGCCAACAAGGGCTAAAAGACCTAAGCAGCGCAGTAGTGCCAATTGCTAATGCAGAAGGCTTAGACGCTCACCGCAGAGCGGTAACGCTGCGCTTAGGCGAGGAACAATAATATGTCAGTGACTCAATTAGCTCGCAAAAAAATTCAGGCGCTAGTGCCTTACCAAAGCGCCCGTCGCATTGGTGGCAGCGGCGAAGTATGGCTAAACGCCAACGAGAGCCCAGATGTTAGCGACTTCAGCTATGAAGGTGACGAACTAAACCGCTACCCAGAGTTTCAGCCAGAAGCCTTAATCAATGGCTATGCTGCCTACGCAGGTGTTGAGCCAAGCCAAGTATTGGCTAGCCGCGGCGCCGATGAGGCCATTGAAGTGCTGATTCGCGCCTTTTGTGAACCAAATGAAGATAGCATCGTAATCTGCGCCCCCACCTACGGCATGTATGCAGTAAGCGCCGAAACCATTGGCGTAGAAATCAAAACCGTAGCGCTAGACGCAAACTTTGACCCCGACTACGCAGCGCTTGCAAAAATAGACAGTAAAATTATCTTTTTGTGTGCACCAAACAACCCCACTGGCAACATGCTAGACGTAGCCAAGCTGTGTGAGTTATTAAGCGCCCAAAAAGACAAAGCATTAGTGGTAGTAGATGAAGCCTACATTGAGTTTTGCGAAGAACTTAGCGTGGTTAAACTGCTCGGCGACTACGACAACTTAGTGATCACACGCACTCTATCTAAAGCCTTTGCTTTAGCCGGCCTTCGTTGTGGCTTTACTGTAGCCGGCACCGAAGTAATAGAAGTAATGAGCAAAGTGATTGCCCCTTACCCTATTGCTCGCCCAGTAGCAGAAATCGCAACTAAAGCCTTAACCACAGAAGGCCTAGGCATTATGCGCGAGCGTGTTGCTCGCCTAAATGCGATTCGCGGCCAGACGGTTGAAGATTTACGTCAACTCAACATCGTTAAAGAAATATTTCCCGCTACAGGTAATTACATCCTAGTGCGCTTCGACGACTCTGCCCGCATATTTAAAACGCTGGGTGAGCAAGGCATTGTACTGCGTGATTTCGCCAACAAGCCGCGTTTAGAAAACTGCATTCGCATTAGTATTGGTAACCAGCAAGAAGTGGCCGCCACTGTATCAGCAATTCAAGGATTGGAGCGAACTTAAGTGAGCCAAGTAAAACAAAAGATCTTATTTATCGACCGTGACGGCACCATGATCGACGAACCTATCACCGACAAACAGGTAGATAGCGTAGAGAAAGTGAAACTAGAGCCACAAGTAATCCCAGTATTGCTTAAGCTACAAGCTAATGGCTACCGCTTAGTAATGGTGACTAACCAAGACGGTCTAGGCACCGACAGCTTTCCAGAAGCGGATTTTCACTTAGCGCAAAACTACATGATGGATATCTTTGAGTCACAAGGTATCAAGTTTGACGACGTGCTAGTGTGCCCACACTTTGATGAAGACAACTGCAGCTGTCGTAAACCTAAACTGGGTCTAGTGAAAGGCTACCTAAAAAGCGGCGTAATCGATTTTGCTAACTCTTACGTGATTGGCGACCGCCATACCGATATGCAGCTAGCTGAAAACATGGGGCTTGAAGGCCTGCAATATCAGCGCGATGGCCTTAATTGGGTAGCGATTGAAAAACAGCTAACTCAGCTTGGTCGCAAAGCCAAGGTAGAGCGCAATACCAAAGAAACCCAAATTAGCATCGCGGTTGATTTAGACAACGCAGGCGGCAGCCAAATTGATACCGGCCTAGGCTTTTTTGACCACATGCTGGACCAAATTGCTACCCACGGCGGCTTTCAACTTAACTGTAAAGTAGTGGGCGATTACCATATCGACGACCACCACAGTGTAGAAGACACCGCCATCGCACTTGGCCAAGCACTTAAAGAAGCCTTAGGCGACAAACGTGGCATTGGCCGATTTGGTTTTGTATTGCCTATGGACGAATGCTTAGCTCAATGTGCCCTAGATTTAAGCGGCCGCGCTCACCTAGAGTTTAAAGCTGACTTTACTCGCGACAACATTGGCGATTTCGCCACCGAGATGGTTGTGCATTTCTTCCGCTCGTTAAGCGATGCCATGGCTTGTACTCTGCATTTAGAAACCACCGGTAAAAATACTCACCACATGGTGGAAGCCCTGTTTAAAGTATTTGGCCGTGCCCTAGGTCAAGCTATCGTAAAATCAGGCGATGCCATGCCTAGCAGCAAAGGCACGCTATAAGCGCCTGCTTTAAAGGATAAGAGCAAACATGAACGTAATTATTGATACAGGATGTGCCAACTTATCTTCGGTGAAATTTGCCGTAGAACGTTTGGGCTTTCCAGTAACAGTGAGCCGCGATCCACAAGTGATTTTAGCGGCCGACAAACTGTTTTTGCCGGGTGTAGGTACGGCAAGCGAAGCCATGAAAAACCTCGCCGACCGCGAGCTTATCGACTTAGTAAAACAAGTTAAAAAGCCACTGTTAGGTATTTGCTTAGGTATGCAAATGTTGGCCGAGTTCTCCATTGAAGGCGGCGCTAAAGAAGCTGAAGAGCCAGTACCGTGTTTAGGCCTAGTGCCAGGTACCGTAAGCTTAATGAAGCCAAGTGCTGGCCAACGCCTGCCGCACATGGGTTGGAATCAAATTCAACCTAAAGCCGATCACCCTCTGTTCAAGGGCATTGAAGCAGGCAGCTACTTTTACTTTGTGCACAGCTACGCCCTGCCAGTAAACGCCGCCACCATTGCCGAATGTGATTATGGCAAGGCCTTTACTGCTGCCGTAAACAAAGACAACTTTTACGGGGTGCAATTTCACCCTGAACGTAGCGGCCAAGCCGGTGCGCAATTAATCAAAAACTTCTTGGAGATGTAACACATGATCATTCCTGCTTTAGATTTAATCGACGGAAAGATTGTGCGTTTGTTCCAAGGTGATTACGCACAAAAAACCATTTACGGTGACGACCCACAAGCACAGTTTTCTGAGTACCACAGCCAAGGTGCTGATTGGTTACACTTGGTTGATTTAGACGGCGCTAAAGATACCAGCGCTCGCCAATTAGATGTGATTGCCCAGCTACTTAAAAACACTCCTGCTAAAATTCAAATCGGTGGCGGTGTGCGTAGCGAGCAAGACGTAAAAGACTTACTAGATGCAGGTGCAGAGCGCGTAGTAATAGGCTCTACTGCCGTTAAACAGCCAGAAATTGTAGCTAAGTGGATGGAAAAATACGGCGCAGAACACATTGTGCTAGCGCTAGACATTAACATCGACGCTCAAGGCAACAAGGTAGTAGCAGTATCTGGCTGGCAAGAAGACAGCGGCGTAACCATTGAAGAGCTAGTAGCTATTTACGCCCCTGTAGGTCTTAAGCACGTACTGTGTACCGACATTTCTAAAGACGGCACGCTTGAAGGCTCAAACGTAAGTTTGTACCGCGAGTTATGCGCTCAGTACCCAGATATTCAATGGCAAAGTTCTGGCGGCATTGGCGACCTAGACGATATTGCAGCACTAACAGATACAGGCGTAGCTGGCGTAATTGTTGGCCGCGCATTGTTAGAAGGTAAGTTCAACGTAGAGCAAGCCATAGCCTGCTGGCAGCAAGGAGGCAACAATGCTAGCTAAACGAATTATTCCCTGCCTAGACGTAAAAGACGGCATGGTGGTAAAAGGCGTTAAGTTTCGTAACCACGAAATTATTGGCGACATTGTACCGCTAGCTAAACGTTACGCTGAAGAAGGCGCAGACGAGCTGGTGTTCTACGATATTACCGCTAGCTCAGACGAGCGCGTAGTAGACAAAAGCTGGGTAAGTCGCGTAGCCGAAGTAATCGACATTCCCTTTTGTGTAGCCGGTGGCATTAAAACCATTGAAGACGCCAACCGCACCTTACAAAACGGCGCCGACAAAATCTCAATCAACTCCCCTGCTCTGGCCGACCCAAGTTTGATCACTAAGCTGGCCGACAAATTTGGCGTGCAGTGCATAGTGGTAGGTATTGATTCTTACTACTGCGACGAAACCAGCCAATACCAAGTTAAGCAGTTTACCGGCGACGAAAAGCGCACAGTAACTACCACTTGGAATACCTTTGACTGGGTTAAAGAAGTGCAAGCACGTGGCGCAGGCGAAATAGTACTAAACGTAATGAACCAAGATGGCGTGCGCCAAGGTTACGATTTAGAGCAACTAAGCCGAGTGCGTGAGATTTGTAATGTGCCTTTAATCGCCTCTGGCGGTGCTGGCGAAATGCAGCACTTTAAAGACGCTTTCAAGATCTCCGATGTAGACGGCGCATTGGCTGCCAGCGTTTTCCATAAAAGCATTATTGATATTGGTGAACTAAAACAATATCTCAAACAACAAGAGGTGGCAATTCGACTATGAGCCAGTTTGAAGAACTAAATCAAAAGATTAACTGGGACAAAGTCGAAGGCTTAATCCCTGCCGTGGTACAAAACGACCACAGCGGCCAAGTATTAATGCTAGGTTACATGAACAGTGACGCGCTAGCTAAAACCCTAGACACCCAGCAAGTAACCTTCTTTAGCCGCACCAAGCAGCGACTATGGACCAAAGGTGAAACCTCGGGCAACGTGCTAAAGCTTAAAGGCATTACCCTAGATTGCGACCAAGATACTTTATTAGTAGCTGTTGACCCTATTGGCCCAACTTGCCACCTAGGCAACCCAAGCTGCTTTGACGGCCACCAAGAGCCTAAACTTACCTTTATCGCCCAACTACAAGCCGTATTGGCCGAACGTAAGCTAGCCGACCCAGAAGAAAGCTACACCGCTAGCCTATTCGTCCGCGGCACCAAGCGCATTTGCCAAAAAGTCGGTGAAGAAGGCGTAGAAGTTGCCTTAGCAGCCATGGCTAACGACCGCGAAGAGCTGGTAAACGAAAGCTCTGACTTGCTCTATCACTTACTAGTACTGCTAGAAAAACAAGAAGTAGGTTTTGACGAAGTAGTGGCTTGTTTGCAGGCAAGGCATAAGTAAGGCTTAACACCTTCTTGTTAAAAACAAAAAACCAGCGTAATGCTGGTTTTTTTTACAACATCTATAAATAGCGACTAACTCATTTTTGGACAATTCCGAGTTACGGATGAAAACAAAGGCATCTTTGGAACTTAGACAGTACCTAAGGCTCTCAGGCAACTAAACGACTGCACTAAAGTGTATTTTTATAAATCTGACCATCTTTGATAATTAACTGAAGATTATTCTCATAGTCTTCGACAATACTTACATCCTCAAGAGGATTTACTTTGTAGATCAACAAATCAGCCATAGCTCCTTCCTCAATAACGCCAAGCTTTCCGTAGGGGTTGCGTAATCCTGTAAGCCCTACAACTTCACCACCGTTTCCTGTTGCTTGAATCATGATTTCACTTGAGTCATACCATTCTTTTCTTAACGTTAAATCATGTAGTTGTTTCTTCCGGCCTTCATAAGAAAATAACAAATCAGTTCCAAAGGCAACTTTGACATTATGCTTTTTAGCCATCTTAAACATGTTGTCCATTCCTTTTAAAGCTTGCTCGAGTTTCCATTTTCTAATTGGATCGGTATATAGAGGCTTTAACTGAGCTAGAACTTGAACTTGAGTACTTAAAAAAACATCTTTCTTTGCCATTAGTTTGAGCGTTTCTTCGCTAAGAAGGTGCCCATGTTCTATGGTCTTGGCTCCAGCTTCAATTGCTCGTTGCGTGCCTATGTCATTAAATACATGTACTTGTATGTAGGTACCGTAATCAGCCGCAGCCTCTACAGCTGCTTTAATTTCTTCATCTGAATACTCATTTACATATAGCGGATCAGTAAACGATGATACACCGCCTCCAACGGCTAACTTTATTTGAGTAGCACCAAGGAATAATTGCTGCCTAACCGCTGCAATAACTTGATCTTTGCCATTAGCAATAAGAACATGTCCTTCTGCTTCCCCTGGCGCTAGAGGTCCGCCCCACTCTTTGGGAAGCCGACTAGGATTTGATGGTCTAAAGTCAGCGTGCCCAGAGTATTGAGAAATTACTGCCCCAGAAGGATAGATTCTTGGCCCCTTAACCACCCCGTTGTCGATAGCTTTTTTTAACGCAAATGCGTTCCCTCCAGCATCTCTTATAGTTGTAACACCGCGCATCAACATCTCATCCATTTCCTTAGCGGCAAATAGCTGAATGTAGTTAGGATCACCATTAAAAAAATCACCTTGGTCAGCACCCATTACAGCATGTGAATGAACATCAATTAGACCAGGCGTTAAATAACCATTCTTACCGTCAATCACTACCTTATAGTCGGCTTCTTCGCTATCAGGAACCAATTTAACTATCTGATTATTTTCAATTAATACACCATGATTCTCGATCAAATCACCAGATTTTCCGTTAAAGATTTTGACGTTGGTAATAAGTATAGAGTTTTCCGACGCGACTCCACTGGGCGACCAAAATACAATAACAACGGCTAAACTCATAACCATTATATTACCTAGCATAAGTAACTTCTTTTTAATCATGATATTTGCCCCTATTAGCCATATTCATGAATACCGTTTTTTTTACGATATAGGTATCAAGCCAACACAACCAGTATTCAAATCAAACTACACAAGCTATAAATATAGCCATAAAATTGAGAACCGTTGTAAAAAAAGATGCCTATTATTTTGGCTATATCGGTTTACTTAATTGAAGAAAACATCAATAAACTGGCTTTTTACGGAAAGCTGCTATTTGAGTTTTCGCAATGGGTTGGCTCCAGCTCAACCTACTTAGCCAAACATACCCAAGATAGCCGCTAATGATTCCATTAAACTCTAGTTCCAATATCAAAGCCTATGCAACAAAGGGCTTTTTTAAGTTAAATATTTAGTATTAAAACAACCACTTCTCTCTTTCAAGAGTAGTTAGCGCGTAATCAACAGCGAGCGAAATTAACTCTT
Source organism: Agarivorans sp. Alg241-V36 (assembly GCF_900537085.1). Taxonomy (NCBI): domain Bacteria; kingdom Pseudomonadati; phylum Pseudomonadota; class Gammaproteobacteria; order Alteromonadales; family Alteromonadaceae; genus Agarivorans; species Agarivorans sp. Alg241-V36. The sequence goes on from NZ_UNRE01000003.1 coordinate 338,960, forward strand.
TTCAACGTTGGAATCTAAATACGACAGTCGCAAGCTTTACGTAAGACAGTGATTACAAGTTGGCGGATTATGACCTAAACATGCATGGGAGATTGGGTAATATGGCGACATAAACCAAGGCGAACTAAATTTGTCTGTTTGCTCAGTTAGTACCTAGCAACTAGCGTTAGTTAGTTCGCTTGTTAAACACTTCAATAGGAGCTCTGTGTATGTTTGCAAAACTAAGTGGCATGTTGTTGTTTTTGGCGAGCCTAAATGCTTCGTCGGCGGAACTTATTGAATGGAAGGACCTGATACCAGCGGCCACTCAAACCGTCGAACTGCCAGCGTTAACCCAAGAGCAGGTGACTCATTTATACCGAGTGCTAAAACTTAAAAATAGCCAACAGAGCAGAGACTTAACAACTGATGAGTTAAACGAATATCAACAAAGCCAAATAACGGTTCAACAATCTGGTTTTACTGCTGAAGAATTACTTAGCTTAAGAGAAAAAGCACTGGAAATAGAACAGCAACGTTTGGCAAGTGTAAGGGCTAACTTAAACCTTAAAAACGTCACAATCCCTGGTTATGTAGTGCCTTTAGAGTTCGACGGTGTGCGAACAACCAAGTTCTTATTGGTGCCATTTGCTGGGGCATGCATCCATACACCTCCTCCACCGGCAAACCAAACAATAATTGTAGAAATAGAGCAAGGCTTTGCGCTTAAAGATCTGTATCAGGTTATCACTGTAACCGGAGATATTAGTACTTTTGAGCAAAGACTACCGATTAGCTATGTAGACGGTACAGACGATGTAAGCACTGGCTACAGCATGACGGCTTTACACGTGAACTACATGTAAGCCGCTAACAAACGCATTAACTAATAAAACTTTTTTAGGACTAAATCATGAAGTCATCTATACGAATAATAACCTTACCCATCGCCATATTGTTAGCTACCAACAACCTATATGCCGCTGACTACGACCTAGTAATAAAAGGTGGGCATGTAGTTGACCCAGAAACAGGCCTTAGTGATACACGCAATATTGGTATTAACAAGGGAACTATTGCTGCTATCTCAAGTGATTCGCTGAGCGGAAAGACAGTGATTGATGCTAGCGACCACATCGTTTCTCCTGGCTTTATCGACTTACACCACCACGGCCAGAACATTGCAGGCTATCGCATGCAAGCTCAGCAGGGCGTAACTACTGCATTAGAATTAGAATCTGGTATTTTACCTATTGGTGACTGGTATGAAACACAAGCTCAGAAAAGCTTACCAATTAACTATGGAGCGTCAGCTGCTTGGACGTTTGCTCGTATTGCTACCTTTACCGACAGTGAGCCAGAAGCGAACCTTCAGTATTTCCAAAGTATGCAAGGGTTAAACAACTGGAAAAAAGAAGTGGCTAGCCCAGAACAGTTGGAAAAGATAATGGCTTATGTTGAGCAAGGCTTAAATGAAGGCGCTATTGGCATAGGTATTAATGCTGGTTACGCACCAGGCTACGGTCAAAAAGAGTACTATGCGTTGTCGAAGTTAGCTGCTCAACACGAGGTAGCAACATATACTCACGTTCGCTATGCCAGCATGTTAGAACCCGGCAGCAGCTTTGAAGCCATTCAAGAGCTTATTGCAAACTCTGCTTTAACTGGTGCCAAAATGCATATCAATCACATTAACAGCACATCCCTTAGAGATATTGACGCGACCTTAGAACTGTTTGATGAAGCAACTGCAAATGGGTTTCATGTAACCGCTGGTGCTTATCCCTGGGGCGCAGCTAGCACTGTAGTGGGCGCAGCTATGTTTAGTGGCCCAGAATGGAAGGAACGCTTAGGCTATCAAGAAGAAAGTATTCAGATGGGCACCGAGCGCCTTAACAATGATCAATTGCTTGAAGCTCAAAAAGAGCAACCTGGGTCAATAATTAATTGGCACTTTCTTGATGAAGCGATACCTAGTGAATTGTCAGCACTAGACAAGTCAATTATCCACCCAAATGTACTAATTGAATCAGATTCCATGCCTTGGATGTTAATCGAAGACGGTAAAATTAGTTACTACGAAGGGGATGACTGGCCGATACCAAGTGAAGCCTTTGCACATCCTCGCTCCAGCGGTACTTTCACAAAAATCTTGGGCTCTTATGTAAGAGAGCGTGGCTTATTAAGTGTTGAAGAAGCCATAAGAAAAATGAGTTACATGCCTGCTACTGTTCTTGATGGGTTTGTTCCACAAATGGAGAAAAAGGGCCGTATTCAAGTCGGAATGGATGCAGATATTGTTATATTTGACCTTAACACTGTAGATAACCAAGCTACCTACCAAGTGCCTGCGGCCATTTCTACTGGTATAGATAGCGTGTTAGTAAACGGTGAATTTGTGGTGAAGAATGGGCAATTGCTTACTGATGCTGCCCCAGGTAAAGCTATTCGCAGAGAAGTGCTTAGCAAATAGCTCTATGTATTAAACAGCCTAAAGTAAAAAGGTTAGTAGATATTTATCCACTAGCCTTTTGCTATTTAATATGGCAAATTTTGAGCCCTTCGAGCATACAGTTATTCCCCACCCTTGTGACTACGCTGATACTGAGCCGGAGTTTGGTTATGCCACCCCTTAAAAGCACGGTTAAAGTTAGATAGATCGCTATAACCGCAACGCCAAGCGGTTTCAAATGGTGTTAAATTTGCTTTTAGCATCTCACAAGCAAGAAGGCTTCTTGCTTGATCTCTTAAGTAACGGAATGATTGACCTTTAGCCGCAAACTGCCTTTGTAATGAACGAGATGAGCTTCCCACCAATGCTGCTAACCAATCAAGATTAAACCATGGTAATCCTGCATAAGTTTCAATTAAGGCTGTGATGGTTACTAACCAATCACTTTTTCTAAGCTTGTTTTCAATTGGAGTAAAAGTCGCCGACAATGGAACTTCTACTGCACCAAATTCATGATCAAAACTAAAATTCTTAGATTGAGTGGTATGTAATACACTTCTAGCCAAATGCTCGGGGAAGCTCATAAATACAGATTCAGGCTCCCACTGACTACCTAAGAAACGCCTACATAGCGAAATTAACGCGAAGGTTCTGAACCACTCGGCTTGGTCGTAACCTGGTAGAGAAGGATGGTAAGAACCGCGATGACATAAAAACCACCTACCGCCTATGTTTTGAGGCCACACAACAACGTAGTTGTTTAAGCTAGGCATCATTTCTATTAAGCGATGGCTAGCTTGGTCTAAGGTTTTACAACAACTGAAACCCGCTAATAATTGCGGAGATATTTGATCTAGTGTGATTAGCCTTCCTACTTCATAGCCAATGTTTCTTTTGCTATGTTGAACCATAGCGTGAAGAAAGCCCATAACCTGCGAAGATGGAAGCCAATAATTGCCAAGCTTAATGTCTTCAGGAAAATCATATTGCGCAGCTACTTTTTGCCACTCAATCCCTTTTTGGTCGAAGTAGTTAAGAAACGGCGTAAGATTGTTGGAACTGCTAATATTTACGGGCTTAAGCATTCACTCGTCAATAAAATGAAGATCTTAGCTTATTAATATAGCGCTAATGTGTTGAATTTGTGAAGGTGTTTAGATCTGGAATGGAACTATCTGCAGGAGGTGGTTTAAGGTAACTAGACCCAAGGGTCTACAGAGCGTCCTTGCTATGAGAAGTGTAGCCGAGTGCTAAAAGAACACTTTATAAAATACCCAGGCAGTAGTATCGGAGATATCAATTGTTTGTCTACTAGCTTTCATAGTGCCACTGCTGTTCTCAATTTTAAACTGCCCCCAGCGTTTACTGTCATTCGAAAGTGGCGTTCCTAAAGTGACAGAAGTTTTTAGAATGGACGTTTCTATATCACCATCCATATAGGTATATTCTGGAGATAACATTAAGTAGGTGCCATCTTTTCCTGGTTTCCAAGAAAAGTAGGCCGCCGCCATTCCTCCCAGTACATCCGTATTGCTTTCACCCATCATTGAAGCAAAACTGTCATCATACGAACCTGCTAACAGACCCACTCTGCCGAAAATAGTCAGACTTTCTATATTAGGATTAAACATAGCTACACCACCAATAGCAGCCGTAGTGAAATTTGCATTATCAATAATATCTAAGGAAGCCGCGACTCTAGGAACAGACATATTTTCTGTACTAAACACATGAAAATATTGCAGGCGACTGTCATTGTAGTTGCCCTCATTATCCATGCTTCCTTCTAAAGTTCCCATGGCCATCTGTCCGTTCTTTAAGCTCAGACCTAGAGACGCTGACATTTTAACATCACCTTTATTACTTAAGCCTAGGTAAGCGGATGTGCTAACTTGAGTTAGGTTAGATGGGTCTATGGCTTCTTCGCTACTCGCTTGAGTAACACTGATACCAGTACAAAATAAAGAAGTTGCTAAAATTGATTTGGCTATAGGGTTCATTGATGTTCTCCAATTTAGGTTGGGAGAACTATAAACTTTGAGCTCTATATTGTTAGGTCATATTCCGCCAGCGTTGATTTCACGGCTAGTTTGATGCAGAGCCTTTAACGCTCAATGTTTCATCGAACTGTTTCAGCTTAAAACAAAAGCTGGTAATGCCTGAGATGGAATTCGGTAAGTTAAAAAAGTAACAAACCAAAAACCGCGCTGGAGGGATAGCTCCAGCGCGGCTTTTTTTATTGGATAACTCAGAGTAGTCGTTAAATCGCCGAGCCTTGCTGCTCAACTTCTGCCTCAGCGTCAATACGCTGCACTACTGCTAGCCCTTTTTCTAAGGCGTCGGTGCGGCTATCAACAATATGCTCTTCATCTATCCAGTCGCGGATTTGGATTTTTTCCAACTGCTCCATGGTTTGCTCGTTAGGGCTGTAGAGGAATACTTCACAGCCAGCATCTAATGCATCTCGCATGGCGTTTTCTAATGCTAATGCAACGGTAACGTCGATCATTGGAACTGCACTAAGATCTAACACCATTACCTTATATTGTTCTACTGCTGCGTGTTGTCTGGCAATGGCTTTTGATACACCAAAAATCATTGGCCCAGAGAGGTAGAAAAACAACAATTGGCCCTTGGCTTGATCTAACAATAGACGTTCTGAGTCATCTAGCGGCACACCGTCGTCGGCATCGGATATTGCCTTAACGTTTTTCTCCTGCACCCGACTCAGTTTTTCGATAGTAATAACGTTAGCGAGAAATACCCCAATGCCTACCGCGTAGATCAAATCGACAAATACCGTAAGAAACAGCACGCCATACATGATGCAGGTTGGAACTAAAGATACCCGGTGGGCGCGTTTGATAAAGCTCCAATCAAGAATATTTAGACCCACATACATGGCAATACCAGCCAACACGGCTAGTGGGATAGGCTGAGTAAGTGGCGCTAACCACAGCACCACTAACAGCAAGATTAAGGCTCGTACTATGCCAGAGAGTGGGGAACGCCCTCCAACCTGAATGTTAACTACAGTTCCCATAGTAGCGCCCGCACCAGGCAGGCCGCCAAACAAACCTGAAACGGTATTGGCAATGCCCTGCCCCATTAACTCGCGGTTAGAATCGTGCTCTTTACGTGTAAGGCTGTCGGCAATTACAGCGGTTAGTAGCGTATCGATGCAGCCTAGAGTCCCTAGCACTAAGGCATCAACTAGCATCTCGCTGAGCAGACCCCATGAAAAGGTTGGCCAAATAATCGATGGCAAACCGCTTGGGATCTCTCCAATACGGCGAATGCCCTCATCACTAAATAGCAGCATGGATACTAAAGTCACTGCCACCAGCGCAACTAGCTGCGGCGGAATGATTTTTTTGTATTTATTAGGCATGAACAAAAGTGCACCTAAGGTCATTAACCCCAGTAGGAACTCGCCAAAGTGCATATTGCGAATGAGGTCGGGAATCGCCTGTATGGTTCCCAAGGCTCCACCAGCGGGAGTGGATTGACCTAGAAAGGGTGCTAATTGAAGAATAACCAGAATTACCCCCACGCCAGACATAAAGCCGGAGATAACGCTGTAAGGCATCAAGGTAATGTACTTGCCTAGCTTAAGTGCGCCAAGAGCGATTTGGAATAGTCCTGCCATCATCACTACAGTAAATGCCATGGCAGGTCCATTTTCTGGGTGTTTGGCTATCATGGTGGTAAGCACCGCCGCCATGACTACTGTCATCGGCCCGGTTGGCTCCGAGATCAAGGTGCGCGAGCCACCAAATAAGGCGGCAAACAAGCCCACTAAGATAGCGCCCCAAAGACCTGCTTGCGGCCCTGCTCCCGACGCAACACCAAATGCCAAGGCCATTGGTAATGAGACAATCGCGGTGGTAACACCACCAAACAGATCGCCCTTAATGTTCATAGATTCAAACTTACCCTTAACCAAACCGCTACTCCTTTTGCTTGGACGCCCCAATTGTATTGAATTCTTTTGGAATTAAAACACTGAATATAGTGCGGTTATTAACTATTTTTCTTAGGGCTTACACACGCTAGCTTGAACAATGCCAAAGAGCTGGGCTTTTGCAGTTGCTAGCTTCACTGCCTAAAGGGGCAAAAACCACATATCAAGAGCCTGAACAATTCACCTGCGTTATGAAGAAAGACTTGCAGACTAATAAACTACCGCTAGTTCTATTGAGCACTTAGTTCGCTGCAGAACATTGTTATTACTATGCTTAAGCGATGCTCTCTAACAGGTCTTTTGATTGGCTCCACTGTTTAGGTGATTGGCCATACATGCGCTTAAACTCGCGACTAAATTGAGATGAACTAACATAGCCCACTGCCATTGCCGCTTCACTTACATTTTTACCCGAGGCAATGTTCATGGCAGCTTGGTTCAATCGCATTGACTTCATAAACTGGATCGGCGACATCATCGTCGCTTGTTTAAACTTACGATGAAACACCGCTCTGCTCATGCTCACTTGAGAAGCTAGCTGGTCTATGGTGACATTTTCGCTTAAGCGAGCAGACAAATACTCTATAGAGCGGGCAATTTCGTTGCCAACACCAAAGGCTCGCCGCGCCGAGATACCCGCTTCTCCTTTTAACACTGCATAGTAGAATTCACGTAAACGACTATTACCCAAAATGGCAGTATCTCTTGAGCTATCGCCTAGTTGCAGCAGTCTTAATAAGGCATCAGAGAAAGTGTTATCCCAGCTAGCCAGCGATAGACTTTGAGCGTTATTTTTGGGGTGTTTTATCACTGCAGCTGCGCTTTCCATCTCTATCGCGAGCTCGGTCATTACTTTGGTATCAAGAGAGATGTACACACCGAGTAAAGGCTCCTCTGGCGAGGCTTCTGGTGTGCCTGCTTCCACCGGCATAGACATAGTGCAACACAGGTATTGGCTGTTATCGTAAACATAGCGATTACCCTCTACTATCGCCTCTTTCTTACCACTTACAATAACCACAACAGTTGGCTCATAAACCGCTGGCGCACAAGGGATTGCCGTGGTTACTTTAAACAAGCGAACGCCTTTTACCCCGGTTTCAACCATTCCTTCATCACTGATGCGACTGTCTATCAGCTGCTTTATTTCTTGTCTGAACATATCACTCATTCAAATTCACAAACAACCAGATTTGATACAAATAGGCATATTTTAGAGCTGAATCAGCCTATTAAACACACAGCGTGAGAGTTAAAGTTATTTTCAAGCAAAGATACTACGACAAAAAAGGGAGTGCAATGTTATTTCACCCCTACTACTCACAGGCAAAATTAACAGGTTTACAGAATGACAACGAAACAATTTACAGCTACAGCTTGGACTCCAGAACAGATTGGCTCTCTTGTTGGAAAAACTTACGTGATTACTGGCGCAAATAGCGGTGCGGGCTTTGAAGCTTGTCGCATCCTACTCACTAAAGGCGCAAAAGTAGTGATGTTAAATCGAAACCCAGCTAAATCGGTAGCCGCCATAAAGGCACTAAAAGCGCAACTGGGGAACGATGTGGATGTTAGCTATGTTCAGATGGATCTGGCTGAGTTGGACTCGGTGAGACACGCAGCTAAACAAGTGTTAGAGAGCACCAACAGCATTGAAGCGCTTATTTGTAACGGTGCTATAGCTCAAGTAGCCAAACAACAGTTCACTAAAGACGGCTTTGAAAGCCAATTAGGCGTTAACCATTTTGGCCACTTTCTCCTTTGTGGCTTACTGTTTGAGCGAATTGAAGCATCTCAAGGGCGCATTGTGGTGGTGGGTAGTAACGCTTACAAAATGGGCTTAAAAAAGATTCAATTTGACGACCTTAATTTTGATGCTAACTACACGGCATGGAACTCTTATGCCCAAAGTAAACTGGCGCAGATGATGTTTGCTTACGAGCTACAGCGACGCATCAAAGCCACAGGTAAACTGGTACAAGTTCATGTTTGTCACCCTGGCGCTTCACGAACTAACTTATTAAAAGACACGGCTAGCACCTTTAACAAAATACTCTGGGCACTGCTGTCTAGGGTAATCGCGCAATCTGCCGAAAAAGGCGCTTGGCCTGAGGTGATGTGTGCCACCAAACAAGGACTAGAGATGAACAAACTCTATGGCCCAACCAAGCGCGCCGATACCGTTGGCCCTGTGAGTGAATGTTTATTAGATGAGGTAGCACTTGATCAACAAATGGCGCAGCAACTTTGGCAGTTATCTGAAGAAAACACCTCGTTTAGTTGGCAGCTATAGGCTTGCCTAAAGTCGATCAAATTTGAACTAATATCTGTAAGTAATAAGTGGCCTTAATGAGAGCAGCAATAATGATAGAAACTAGCTTACTGTTAAGAGGCATTGGTATCGCATTGATCATTGCTGGCATTGTACTGGTAGCCAATCCCGAATTAGTCAGTAACAAGGCTATTCCTGACAATACCTTTGAAGCGATTGAACGGAGAATATGGTGGGGCTTGCTAATTGGCTTTGGTTGTTTGCTGATGTTTCATCATCAATTGCAACCTTGGGTGACAAGCCTGGCTGCCGCCAGCGCATCACTAATGTTTGGCCTACTTGTGGCAAGACTTATAGGAATAATGCTAGATGGCTCTGTGGCCAAACAGTGGCTAAACGTAGGTATAGAATTGATATTGTTAGTGCCTTTAGTGTGGTGGTACCTAAGCGTTCGCGCCTAAGCAAAGCCAGAACGGTAATGCTACCGGTGTCTGGCTTATTAAGTTTATAACTCAGGGGAAATTATAGCGCTTTAGTCGTGACCACCTCTCCCACCTTATTGATGGTAATTTCAACACTTTCTATGGGTTGTTTTAGTTTCGCTAAGGCATTTTTCACCCACTTAGATAGCCCACCGCAGCAAGGGACTTCCATTCGTAAAACTGTCAGGCTTTTAAGTTGGCCATAGCGAATCAGCATATTGAGTTTTTCCACATAAGCGTCTTGGTTTTCATCCAGTTTTGGGCAAGCAATAAGTAGTTTTTTGCCTGTCAAATAGCTGCTGTGAAAGTCTGCTGCGGCAAATGCGCTACAATCTGCGGCGAGTAACAAATCAGCCCCAACAAACACTGGATTGGCGCTATTAATTAGATGTAATTGAATTGGCCAATGACTTAAAGCACTAATGGGTGCGGTGCCATCACTTGAGAGGTGGTTGCGCTCGCCTTTGTCTTGAACAAGAACCTGCTCTTTTTTGCCGGGGCATGAAGTGGGGCTAACTTGTTCCGATACTTGTTTATGCGAGGGCACCGCAATATTTTGCTCCGCCAGCACTTGTAAGGCGATTTGGTAATACTCAAACTCTTGGTGCTCAAGCATATGCTCTAGATGCGCTTTAATCACATTAGGCCCACCTAATATGATATTTTCCATCACTTTACGCTCGTCATAAGCGCTAGCTTCACGCTTTACCACTGTCATTGCTCCGGTGGGACAATGCCCTAAACAAGCTCCTAAACCATCACACATTAAGTCACTAATTAGGCGAGCTTTTTGGTCGATGATTTGCAAGGCACCTTCATGGCAAGCTGGCACACATTGACCACATCCGTCGCATAAGGCTTCGTCTATTTCTATTATCTCGCGTAACATAGCTTCCCCACATTTATCTGTTTATTGAGAATTAAGCTGCAATATCAAAGCCAGTAAAAAGTAAACTAAGTGGCTGATATTTCTTTTAAACCAAGCAGATATGAAGTGAAGCGAACAAGCCAATGTAAGCTTTGTGCTAAGTGCGACAGCTCTAAGCTAAAAAACTAGGGTTTGTAGAAAGGCCATCCAAGGGTGAAAATATTCTCCGATACCACTATTACCCGCATCAATCTTGGCTAAGCGCTGGCTGGCAGAGTGATTCTTACTTATAATGCCCCTACAAACATTAGGTGCTAGTTTAACTAGTGCTGCTTTGGCTTAAGGCGTTAACCTCGCTAAGCCACCATAAACCGAAGATTAAAGAGAAAATATCATGAGCGATCTGCCTCCATGCCCAGAATGTGAATCAGCCTATGTATACCAAGATGGTTCACTACTTATTTGCCCTGAATGCGCGCATGAGTGGAACCCGAACGAAGTGGTTGTTGACCCTGATGCCATTATCTTAAAAGATGCAGTAGGCAACTTACTGGCAGAAGACGACAAAGTTACCTTGATTAAAGACTTGAAAGTGAAAGGATCGTCGCTAGTGTTAAAAGTAGGCACTAAAGCTGTGATTAAACGCTTTGTCGATGCCGACCACGACATCGACTGTAAGGTAGATGGCCACGGCCACATGATGCTGAAATCTAAATTTGTTAGAAAACAAAGCTAGCTGAACTCAGTTCTATCGCTAAATAGAAACCTGCACTAGCAGGTTTTTTTATACTTTTTAGCCACACAACATTAAGGAACACACTTTGGCAATCAATAAAGTACTGTGTTTTGGCGACTCTAATACTTGGGGTTACTCCCCTAATACTGGGCAACGAATGCCTGCAAACTCTCGTTGGCCTGGCATTATGGCAAGCTTGCTTGGCGAGGCTTACCAAATTATTGAAGCTGGACAACCCGGCAGAACCACCTACCCCAACTCACCAGACTTTGGTTTAAGCCGCGGTATAGAAGCCTTATTGCAAGACACCAATAAACACCAGCCAGACTGCTTAGTATTGATGTTGGGCACTAATGATCTATATCCAGATTTTCAGCTTACCGCAGAGCAGATAAGTGACAAGCTTGAGCGCATGATTATTGAGCTAGGCCAGCACTGTGTAAACCAAGGAATAACAAGCCCAAAAGTATTGTTACTTGCTCCACCAGCAATAGATGAAACAGGCCCTTTCGGTCAGCACTTTAAAGGCTCGCAAGCTAAGTCTCAGCAACTTGCTGGCTTCCTCGAAGCGAAAGCAAGTAGGCTTAACTGCGCGTTTTTTGATGTAAACAGCATTATTAAAGTTGATCAGCAAGACGGCGTTCATTTAAGCCCTGAGCAACATAAGCAACTTGCTGAAGCTCTTGCGGCAAAGCTGGCGTTCATTTGCCAGTAAGCGTAACTAAAGCCTCATGCAGAGGCTTTTAAATCATTACAAACCAAAATGCTTCGGCAGCTTGTGCGGTGCCCACTGTTGCCAACGATATAAAGCCTCAATAAAGAAGTAATCGCCAAAAATAGTACCGACTTCTGGCTCGCCCCACTTTTCTGAGCCTTTCAGCAAAATACTTTGGTAGTTAGTGTCCATTGCTAAATATTTCGGTGTTGAAAGTGAAGCTAGCATTTGCTGAGCGTCGTTCAGGTACTTCTCTTGTTGGGTAATCTTATAAAGCTCGATTAGTGCTGATGCCACAATCGCGGTAGCCGAGCTATCTCGAGGGTTATCCTCATCTAGAGGGGCGTCAAAGTCTGAATAGGGCACCAAATCTTGGGTTTGTTGCTTCGTGGCTTCAATAAAGTATTCATAAGACTTGATTGAGCGCTCTAGCATCCGATCTAAACCCGTATAACGATAATACATAGCATAAGCATAAACCGACCACGCTTGCCCTCTTGACCAGGTTGATTCAGTTTTCCAGCCTTGATGGGTTCTTTTCTTAACAACATCTCCACTAAGACCATAACTCACTACATGGTAAGTACTACCATTCTCTCTTACGCCGTGTTCCCAGGTTTTATCGGCATGAGAGATCGCCATGTTGGTGAACTCGGGCTTGTTGGCATGTTTGCCTACCCAAAGCACCAACTCCATATTCATTAACTGATCAATATTGACTTCAAAAGGTAGCCGAGTGGGATTACTTATCCCTTGCCGCCAAGAGCGAAACGCGCCGATATCTTGGTTGTAACGCTGTTTCACTAAGGTAGAGGCTCCATCTATCAATACTTGCTTGTAATCTTCGCTAAGCTCTCCACCCATGGTGTAGCCTAAACCAAAACTATTAAAAATTTGAAAGCCAGTATCATTGTCAGTGGCATAAGCGCGCGACCTTACACCTTCAGTCCAGTGCTTAGCATGCTGCTGCCATTGGTTATCTTCACTTAGCGCATTTAGATACCAAAAGATGCCCGGTATAAAACCGCTACACCAGCTTTTAGCGTACTCGTGCTGCCATTTTCCAGCTTCGTTGGTATAGGCTGTAAACCAATGTTTATTGTTGTTTAATGCCTCGGTGGCAAGCTGTTCAGATTTGCTTTCTATAAGCGCCATCACACTTTGTGGTGGCGCTTGGCCGGCCACCGCCTGGGCGTTGAAGGACAACGTGCTTACTACTAATCCTACGACAACAACGTTTTTAAGATTGGCGAGTTCGAAATGAGAAAGGGGCATTGTTACCTCATGATTTGATGCGTTGATAAAGTGAAGATACTCAAGCAAATTGCTGCCAGCAGGCTTTAGGCTCTAGCGTGGCAGCAAGGTGAGAGCCAACCATATGCAGGCTTCTATGTAGGCTCAGCCGCTGAGTACTCGAGCTTGTAGCAATGTGCTTCACTCATACCAAAGGTAAATTGGTTGTATACGCCGGCTTTAAAGTAACTTAACAGGTGGCGCCAATAATCAATGTCATGCTTAACAAGGTTGGCACCGTCTACGTCAACCGATAACGTTTTGTTGCCCACGGTAATATCAAAAGCGGTAGTTTTGCCTGTCGACGCTTTACCCAAGTCAATGTGGCTATAAGCGACATCAGGCTTACACATGTTCTTGTCTTTATTTATTTTGCCAAAAGACCCTTTACAAATTACTGCATTATTTTTGATGATTGCCCAAAAATGACCTTTCACACCATCGGCGTCACGCTTCCATACCACCCTTAATAGGGGGTGCGGCACATTGTGTGTACCCTCATCATCTAGGCCTTTGTTATGTACTTGTAGAAAGGTAATCTCATCCTGCTTTGAATCTGAATTTTTCATTGAAGCTGCAGGGTTAATCATTTCTACGTCTGCGCGTAATGAGTAAAAATGATCGGGTAAGTCGGTACGGAAGTTTTTATGCACCCGAACTTCATTACGTAAATGGTCGTTCTTCATTTTGAAGACCAGCGCTTCGCTTGTTTTATCTACATAAAAGTAAGGATTTACGATGCCACTAAAATCTCCATCTAGCGCAAAGTATTCCTTATTGCCTTTTTTACCCTCAGCATCTGAAATTTGCAGCTCAGATTCGCTTAAAACATCTTGGAACTTTGGGTAATTAACCGGCTCGCCCAAGCTACCATTGTTATCAGAAAACTTAACATTGGCTGAGGCCAATGTGGAAACGGCAAGTAAAGTAGATAGAGCGAGTATAGGTTTTTTCATAAGTCTTTATTTATGTAGTATTATCATACTAATATGTATTTAGCACATTCGAACAACAATAAAAGCCACTTAACACGATAGTGTGCACCAAAGCTCAAAAGTAAAGAGTTAGAACTAGCTTAAGGAATTGTTAACTGAGCAGAACTATTTTGCCCTGCTGGAATGTTAAGACTTGGCCCAGGGAATTCTCACTATAATTATTCTGATCTGTTCAGTTTCATATTTAAAGCGCTAAAATAAACGCCCAAGGCGCTAAACATGCTTTAGCGGCTCTTCTCAGCTTCACTCAAAGGACAACTTATGCTGTTTGTATGTTCTGATATTCATGGCGACTACCAAGCCCTAACACTCACTTTAGCCGCTTTTAAACGCAGCGGAGCTTCGCATTTAATCAGCTTGGGAGATGTACTTAACCACGGGCCTCGTAACCCCGTGCCCACTCACTATGCTCCTTTAAAGGTAGCAGAAGATCTAAACAACATCGCTGATAAAATTATTGCAGTTAGAGGAAATTGCGATAGCGAAGTGGACCAAGCCCTGTGTCACTTTCCACTATTAGCTGAATACAACCAAATGCTTTTAGGAACACGCAAAGTGTTTTTGTGTCATGGCCATAATTATGGGCCAAACAAGCTGCCACCTTTAAGCCCTGGAGATATTTTGGTGAGTGGCCATAGCCATATTCCGCAAGCCCAACGAGAAGACGGGCACTTTGTGCTTAACCCCGGCTCGGTATCAATGCCTCGACAACACTGGCAAGCCAGTTACGCCTTAATCACTGAACATCAATTACAGGTATGTAGTCTAGTTGATCACCAAGAGCTACTGAACTGCCCTTTAGATAAACATTCAGTTAACAGCTAGCAGAACAACTCTCTGTTAGCACTAACTTGCTTGGACTTGTCAGTTTAGAGTCACCGTGTTTACAGGCAAACATTGAGCATGTGAAACAAACAGTTCCCACCACAAACTGTGATGTACAGCAAAATTTATAAATGAAACTCTCAAAAACAGAAAGCAATATGAATAATTGCCAAGGCCATCATATTTAATAATACAATAGTATAATAGTGTTTCGCTGTTCACGAAAACTCCGTCTACGAGTTACATTTAACTAACAGGGAACTATCATGAAAAAGATTTATGTCGCTTGTGCCGTAGCTGCACTGTTTGCAGGTACTGCTGGCGCAGCGAATACACCGAGCGATTACCAGCTTGAATTAATGTCGAAGCTGGATGCCTCTAAAGCCCCGGCGCAAAACTTCGAAATGCGTAAGTGGAAGATTAACTTACCCTACCCTGATACCAAGCCTGAGCGCGAAGGTAAAACCATGGAAGTGTATGCATCTCAGCTAAACGATGCAGAAAATCCATTCTCCCATCCAGAATGGTTTTACACCAACGCAGAAACTGGTGCCATGGTATTTAAAGTACCTAACGAAGCCGTGACCACTCCTAACAGCAAAAACGCTCGTAGTGAATTACGCGCAATGTTAAACGTGACCTTGCCTACTGGCTACAAAGATCCAAGCACTAATTTTGTATTAGCCGCTCACGACAATGCGGCAGCTTACGGCTCTATTGGTGGGCGTATGAGCGCAGCCTTAAGTGTTGACCATGTAAGCCTAAGTGGTAACGATGCAAAGATGGGTGCTCACTCGGTGGTTATTGGTCAGATCCATGGTTCAAAAAATGAACCTTTAAAGATTTTCTTCCGCAAATTGCCAAACCATGAACATGGTTCGTTATTCTGGAACTATGAAATAAATCCTAAAGACAAAAAAGACCGTTTCGATATTCCTCATAACATCTTCGGCCAATACAACTTAACTAAAGAAGATAAAGATCCAGTTGGCGGCATCAAGCTGGGTGAATTGTTCTCTTATGACGTTGATATTGTTGACAACATAATGAACCTCACCTTTACCAAAAACCCAGGTGAAGCCAACGAGCAAGTTGTCACGTATAAGGTTAACCTGGCTCAACCTAACTCTGCTTCAGACTTAGATACTAGCTACGCGCAAGACTGGATGTACTTTAAAGCGGGTGCTTACAACCAGTGTAATATCAAACCTAAAACCAATACTTGGAGCTCGGGCTGTAGCAATAACGGCCTAGATGCTGGTGATTACACACAAGTAAGCTTCTATAAACTTAACCTTATTCAATAAGACTAAGTAAGCAAACAACTCCGTTTATAAACTGAAGCCCTTGGCATGAAAATGCCAAGGGCTTTTTTATCACGAGTAAAGCTATAACTTTTGTGCCTTCATCAATAATAGAAGGCCAAAAAGCGTAGTAGTGAAGTGGCGTTAAACAAAGTAATACTCATCGGGCTCTGGTTACACCCGATGAGTATTATGCTTAACAGCTCACTGATCGATAGGTATAACCAGCAGATCTATCGAGACCTTATTTACCAGCTCATGATGCTTAGATGCTAAACGATGCCAGAATCCATTATCATGACCACATACGATTAAGTCAGCGCCTACCTCGGCCACTGTTTCATCTAAGCGAGCACTTAAATCACCTTGCATAACAAACTGATTCTCGATGGCATAGTTGGTATCCACCACCAAAGCGTTAAGCTTATTAGCAGACTCTTTAAGGCTTGGATGCATAGGTTCTATGGCGGCTAAATCAAGATCGATTAGCCCACTGAATGCTGAATCGTTAGCGCTTTCATCAACAAAAATCAGTGATACTTTTGCATCAAGTGGTTTCGCTAGCAGAATGACTTTGTCGATTATTCTTCTGCTGTTTTCAGAGAGGTCGACGGCGACTAAAATGTGACGATAGCTCATGATGTGCTCCTCGTAATTTATTTAATCACTTTAAGCTTAGCAGCGGAAATACGCCTTAGACGGACTTGGCGCACATGCCAAGGGAATATTTGAGGCTAACTTGAGCTGGGTCATTATTAGCTTGAAAACAGCGTATCTGGGGTAACAAAAAACCAGCACAATGCTGGCTTTTAATTGTTCACTGCATAATAGCTGAAGCGCTACCTTATTAAAGCACAGCCCAATGTAAAGTAAGGCCCACATGGCTACCATCACAATCAGCAGTACAAAATGATGCTAAGAAAGGAGCGGTTTCTAAATCGTACTTGATATAGGTATAACGTAGCTCTATCCATGAACGCGATTCACCTAACATATAACCAACAAAGCCGGTATAACCCAGGGTGTCTTCATAACGTGCGTAGTACTTCTCCTCACTACCAATAAACTGGCCACCCACCTTGTTACTCATGTGATAAGTAAGACCGCCACCCAACTTAAAAGAGTCATTGATTTGGTAGTAAGGTAAGGCTTCTAATACAAAACGGGTAAACCACATACCTTGGTTACCACTAGAGGTACTAGCAAAACTAAACTGGGTATCTACATGATAACCGGCGTTAGTAATCAGTCGAAGGTCTTCTACAATAGGCCAGTCTATGCCAACGCTGGCTTTAAATAGGCTGCCACCTTTTAATACCGCATCATCAACTACGTTATTGTTTTCATCAACATAATAGGCTTCGGCAATGGTATCTCCACCATAGGTTGCCCCCAGGCTGAGCAATAAATCCCAGTTATTCTCTTTAGCGTAATCGCCGTAGCTAAAATCTGCGCTGGCTAAGTTAGACAGTAGCAAACACATACAAGCCAATAACTTCAATGCACCTTTTCCTTGGTGCTTTTTAAACAACGTCCACATTGTTGTTAAGTTCCCTTTATTGATAAAACGCGCAGTTTATCAGAAGCTATTGTTATAAAATACAATAGTTTAATAAAAAGCGACTGCTTGTTGATTTAGCCCAATCCTGTCCAACAAAAAGCCAGCATTGCTGCTGGCTTTGGTTATTTTCTTTACGTTCTTCTACGAATGATCTTGGGAGTATTAGCCTCTCCTACCATGATATAAATCAGCGACTTACTTCTTAACGCTACTAGGTTAGATATTAGCTAAGTCCATCATCGCCTTTGTGAGCAAGCTCATAGTGTTTATGAAACAACTATCAATTTAGCTAACTATTTCAGTTTGTTATGCGGGTTTTCAACTTTTTTACTTCTATGGTTCCGGTAGCATCACTTCTAAGTAAGTTGTAAATTTCCCCCTCTAATGTGAGAGCTTAAAATGATCAAACCTCGAACTTACCACCGCTTTGCAGCCAAGTTAGTTTTGCTTGGCCTATTTTCTCCTTATGCCATTGCCGCCGACTGTGAGTACTCCGTTAAAAAACAATGGGACAATGGCTTTCAGGCACAGGTGACAATAACAAACACCGATTCAACTATTATCGAGGGTTGGCAAGTTAACTGGCAGTATCAACAAGGCTCGCAACTTAGTACTAGCTGGAATACAGCTTTAACAGGAAGTAACCCTTACAGCGCGAGTAACCTTGCGTGGAACGCGACCATTAAGCCGGGCGAGTCGGTTGAGTTTGGCATTCAGGGCACGATGAACGGCAACAGTGCTGAGCAACCTACTCTCACCGGTGAAGTCTGCTCTACACAAACAACACCCCCTCCCAGTGAAAAGCCTGCAATTAGCGCTATAGATGCTGCGACCCTAATGGGCACTGGCTTTAACCTAGGCCAAATGTTCGACAATCAGCAACATGCCGCCACCTTGACCGAAGCATCAGGGAAAATAGATGCTTACTATGAGCAGGGTTATCGCAATGTACGAATTCCAATTAGCTGGACAATTGAGATATCAGGTTCAACCATTGCTGACGACACTGGCAAAATAGACCTTAACAATAGCCGCCTTAAAGAAATCATTAAAACCGTAGACCATGCTTTAGCTTATGAAGACATGTTCGTGGTTATAAATGCTCACCACGAAGCAACCATCAAAGACAATAACGATGCTGCAATGTTAGAAACCTTATGGACCGACATTAGCGCTTTATTTAAAGACCGCAGCAACCGTCTGATTTTTCAAATTCTCAACGAACCACACCTAAGTAATAGCGAAGCGATGCTGCCGTCAAAGCTGCGCCACATGACAGGGCTGGCATATAACAAAATCCGTGAGCAGAGCCCTAATCGCATTGTTGTGATAGGCGGGAATCAATGGTTTGGCGCTCATGAGATGGCGCGTACTTGGCCAAACTTGGATGCTGTTGGAGGAGGAAATGACCCTTATGTAATGGCTGCATTTCACCACTACAATCCTTGGCCTTATCACGGTGAAGGAAACTTAGCGACTAATTGGACTGAATCTGACATCAGTGACCCAATAAAAACCATGCAAAAGTGGGCAAATGGTGTTGGTCAAGGTATGCCTATCTATATCAGCGAATGGGGTACTAATTGGCAAAAATACAAAGGAGAAATGGACTGTAATAACATTAGAGCTTGGTACGAGCTACTAGATTTTAAATATGCTAAAGCGGCAGGAATTCCCACTTCTGTGTGGGACGACGGAGGCTGGTTTATGATTTATGATCACCGCACCAATGCCTACAATAACAATCTTTACCAATGCATTATTCAAGGCTCTTGTGAGTACAGCAGTGACGACAGCAGCCGAATAAACGCAGCCTGTAAATAAACGCCGTTAAATCTATTAAGGTAAACACAACACCCCGCGACAACACTGTCGCGGGCAACCTAGCATTGCAGAACGAGTTGGCAATCAGATCATTGCTTGTTAGCCACGATAACCAATACTAAATACCCCACCCTCTGTCACCGAGTTATAACCTATACCAAACACTAAATGCCGAGTTAGAGCATAACGAAGCCCAAGTTCGCCGCCCCAGTCTCTGTTCGTATCGGAATGCCATTCGGGTTTACAGTCTGTGCAAAATTGAGTAATACCGTCGGTATATTCGGTGGTGTCTTCTAACATTGCACCGCCACCGTAAAGGCTCAGATTATTGGTTAAGCTGTAACTCACTCCTAGCCTTAACATGGTTAAGTCTCTTTTGCCCTCGGCGGGTGCTTCGAAGCCTAGATCTTCTTCTTTGGATCTAGCGTAACCCAAGTAGTAACCCCAGTTAGGATAGTTTTTATCGTAATGGTTTACCGTTACAGTAAGGCCTAACATTGGTTGGTCGGGATGTTGATAATCGAGAAAAACCGCAGCCCATGGATAGGCGTTGGGCGTTTCTTGTTGCTGCGCAACAGCGTGAGCTGACATTGTGAGAGCAACCACAGTGATACTGGATGCCACTAACTTGGAGATGTGCACGAAATTCTCTACCTTTTAAACCTTACCTCCCTGTAAACCAATAATCTGCAGCAGATAATGGCAGTTATTCCTCACTAAAAAAACAGCAAGCCCTGCCACTAAGTAATTTATTAGGACAATTTGCTATAAACTTGAGAAAACCTTGAGCTAGCTGTTCATTACTTAACTAAAAAGCAAGGGCCTAAATGCTTGAGACAAGCTAATTCGCAGTAATTACATTTTGCATAAGCTATTGATTAAATTGCTTACTTGACTATGCTGAGAACATAAAACTTGTTGAGGATGTATTTATGTTTCAGCTTACTGGCCGCAAGGTTATTGTTTTCTTTTTGGTGTTTTTCGTCATTAACTACATCATTGCCGTTTTTTGGAGCATTGAGCCCGACCGAATAGAAGTAAAAGAATATGTTCTTGAACAAGCAGTGGCTAACGGCGAAGAGGCGGTAACTGGCTATGCCACCACCACCGCATTAATGTTTGTTGCAGAAACATTGCTGAACAAATCAGGCGGTTATTTAAGCAACGATAAAATGCCTCCTAGCGTGCTTATGGACAACATGCCGAGCTGGGAGCTAGGCGCACTTAACCAAGTTCGCGATTTATCGCTGATTATGCGTAAAGATTTTAGCCGCTCTCAAGCACAATCAGTTGAACACCCTCAGCTAAAAGTCGCCCAGCCTAAATTCAATATTGATCATACTTCATGGCAACTTCCCAGTGCCGAGCGCGAGTACCAAGATGCTATCGACGCCCTGGCTATTTATCGAACCCAATTAGCCGACCCTAAAGATCCAAACGCCCAGTTTTATGCGCGTGCCGACAACTTAGTAACCTGGTTAAACGAAGTACAATCGCGCCTTGGCAGCATGTCGCAAAAGCTTTCGGCATCGGTAGGTCGTGAGCGGATTAACACCAGCTTAGTGGGTGATGAAGGCGCGGCGCAATCTACCTTCGCTCCCTCGGAAACAATGGTAAAAACATCTTGGTGGAAAATTGATGATGTGTTCTATGAAGCACGTGGTGAAGCCTGGGCATTATTGCACTTTTTCCAAGCTATAGAAGTAGACTTTAAAGGCGTATTAGAGAAGAAGAATGCCACAATAGCGGTTCGCCAAATTGTTCGTGAGTTAGAAGCCACCCAAGAAACCGTATGGAGCCCAATGATACTAAATGGCACCGGCTTTGGACTTATGGCTAACCACTCTTTAGTAATGGCTAACTATGTATCTCGTGCTAACGCAGCCATTATTAACTTAAATAATTTGCTAACTAAGGGTTAAGACAAACCCTTAAACAATCCCAAAAGCAGCGTTGATTCGCTGCTTTTGTCCATTTACACTGGCTTAACTTTTAGTAAGGACAAGTAACATGGACAAACAACAAGCAATTGAAGCCGCCACTTTCCGCCGATTACTCGAACACTTAGACCAACACAAAGAAGTACAAAACATTGAGCTAATGAACTTAGCCGATTTTTGCCGCAACTGCTTAGCAAAATGGATGATGGCCGCCGCTGAAGAACAAGGTGAAAGCCTTAACTATGACGAAGCAAGAGAAAAGATTTACGGCATGCCATACTCAGAATGGAAAGAGCATCACCAACTGCCGGCAACTGAAGAACAAATGGCAATATTTAATGCCAAGCAAGCGGCAAAGAATCAATAAACTTAAGCTATATTCGCGTTAAACGAGCAACAACATTGTAATGAACGTTTAGCCAATCCGGTCCGTATATATAACTATCACTGTAAATGATTGAGGTAATGCAATGCCAAAATCAGTATGGATAAAAAGCAGTGCCAGCAATAACGCCAAGACCTTGGTATTTGCTGGCTCACTCTTGGTATTGCTTGGTATTAGCACCCTTTACGTTCCAGCAGTGTTAGTTTCGCTTGTCGCCTCAGTGATTTTCTTTTTAGCCTACTTGGGCATTAGAGTGGGTGTGGAAAAATGGATGCAGCCCGTCTACTCAGTAGTATTGTGTTACGACCACATTCAGTTCCACCATCGTTACGGTGGTTGGTGCCTACCTTGGGATAAGTTACAACGCATTGATGTCCCAAGGTTGAGCGATGGACTCAACTGGCATGATATGAACTACGTAGGGCTGCGCTTAAGTGACCCCGACTACTTACTCGATAGCCTGTCCCCACGCCTCTCAGCCCACCTACTTACCGAACAACGCGCAGCTTTACTGGCATCCTTACGAAGAAGCTGCCAGCACTGTCAAGACAGCAGAGTGAGCGATCATTTAATTGAAGATGACTACTTCAAATCTAATAGCGGTAAAATCTATACTGGATTAACCGGTATGTTTGCCAATCGAATGAAAAAACTCCGTGAGCTTACTGGCTATGACTTATTGATTGAGCAGGATATTCTCGACCGAGAAGCTGAAGATTTCATCAGCTTGGTGCGTAATTACAAAAGCCAAACCTTGCGCGAAAGCGAGCACTAATAACGTGGCTTATCACTTCCTTCAACGGTTCTTAGAAGCTTTAAGGTCCACATGTATTGCTCTGGCGAGCGCATAATAAGCTTCTCGACTTCTTGATTCATTCTTAAAGTATCTTGCGCTACATCTTTACTGGGAAAATCTTCCATAGCTGGGTGTATATACAAGGTAACTTTATGCAACTCGCTGTCGTAACCCGCATAAATGGGTACAACTTTAGCGCCGCTTAATTTGGTCATTTTACCCAGTACCGGCAAGGTCGCCTTTTTGGTAGCAAACATTGGCGTCATTAAACTGGCTTCTGGACCAAAGTCTTCATCCGGCAAATAAATACAACCAAAGCCCGCTCGAACCGCTTTTATTAATGTTTTTATGCCTGCGTTGCGTTCAAAAATAACGCCACCAAAACGAGTACGCTGTTTGGCCATCGACCAATCAACAATCGGGTCACCGGTTTTTTTAAACATGGTGCACATGTCATGCCCACGGGTGCAAAAATAGGTACCGAGAAAATCTACCGGATAGGTATGTGGCAATAAGACAATGAAGTTTTCATTATTGTCGAGAATGCTTTGAATATGTTCTTCACCTTTCACCACAATGCGGTTTTGTAGATAACGCTTAGAACGAACGGTCATCTCCCCTGCTCCCAAAATAAGCTGGGCAAAAATCTGCATGTTCTTTAGCATCAATTGCTCACGCTCTTGGGCTGACATATCTGGGAAGCAAAGCTGCAAATTAGTATCTGCAATAGCACGTCGCTTTTTTAAGGCTTTAAGGTTAAAAATACGATTAGCAATGGCAACGGCTACTTTGTCTCGCCATTTTACCGGTAGGTAAGCTAATAGGATGATTAATCCGCCCACGAGCCAAGTGCCCCAGTACTTTGGGGCTAGCCATGTTTTAGAAAAAGAAATAGAAAATGCTTGAGACTCAAACTTCGACATAGTCTAACAACACAACCTTTAGAATTTGATAAAACTGCGCGCCAGTTTACTCTGCAACGGCGCTAAAGCAAGTTTGCCAAAGGCTATGCGCTACAAAATAGAATGCGTGGCATCTAAACTACTCGATACAAAGTGGTCTAGTTGTGGCGCCATTAGTAGGGGTTCATCTTGCCAAATAATCGCTTTACGCATTTTTTGGCGCGCGTCTAACACCATAGATTCCGATTCTTTAGAACGTAACCAATGATCTTTGCTGGGCCACTGCGAATAAGAAATCCAGGTGCCATCAGAGGCTTTATGTAAACGAGAACCCAACGCCGCACACTTATCAATATTAAAATGAATAATCTCTGACCAGCCTTCTTTAAAGGACTGAATATGCTCTTCATTTAACTTCCAACGAAACAACACAACAAACATCGACAATCTCCTTATTATTCGCGCTTAATATAACTATGGCGCGAGCCTGCCTTAAAACACAAGGTCTCTAGCTAAACTCTAACAAACACTTATCAATTAGTTGACTTAACTCACTTTTTCTTTGGTCACTGGCGTAACTCGCAGCAACCGCATTGTGACAAAGTTGGGCAATTTGCTGCGGGCTCCAAGCAAAAGTTTCGCTACAAGCCTGCAAGTTATCAAGAAGATAACCGCCAAAGTAAGCGGGGTCGTCAGAGTTAATCGTTACCGCTAAACCTTTCTCCAACATTTCTGGCAAGGGATGCTCTCTTAAGTGCTCAACCACTTTTAGTTTTACGTTACTAAAAGGACAAACGGTCAATGGCATTTTCGCCGCAGCGAGCCTTTTAACCAGAACCTCGTCTTCTAAGCAGCGAACCCCGTGATCAATTCGGCTTACATCAAGTAGTTGCCAAGCATTGGCTACATTGGCTGCAGGCCCTTCCTCGCCTGCATGAGCGACGCGCTTAAGCCCAAGTTGTTTGGCCATACCAAACACCTGTTGAAACTTTTCTGGCGGATGCCCTTGCTCACTAGAGTCTAAACCCACACCAATAATATGCTGAAGATATGGCTTGGCGGCTTCTAAAGTAGCAATGGCGGAGTCTTCAGATAGGTGGCGTAAAAAACATAGAATGTACTCACAACTAATGCCAAATTTCTCATGAGCTTGCTGTTTAGCTCGGCTTAAGCCATTTATCACGGTGCTGATATCAATACCACGTTCGGTATGAGTTTGCGGATCAAAAAACACTTCAGTATGCAGTACGTAGTCACGGTGACAAGTTTCAAAATAAGCCCACGCTAAGTCGAAAAAATCCTGTTCCGTTTGTAAGACTTCTGCCCCCTGATAGTAAAGGTCTAAAAACTCTTGAAGATTGTTAAACTGGTAGGCTTCTTTTAAGGCCTCTACACTCGCGTATGGCAAAGTGATGTTGTTTCGTTGCGCGAGCCTAAACATTAACTCAGGCTCTAAACTGCCTTCGATGTGCAGGTGCAACTCAAGCTTTGCTATCTTTTTAATAAATTCTTGCTGATTAAACATCAATCGTTTCCTTCAACTGCTTGGATAATAATGAATATAAGCTATTTGTTGCCGTAAGGTTATTTTTCTCTAACGCTTTTTAGTCACACTACGTTACCCTGAACTACAGATAATAGGGTTCTAAGGAAAAGGAATGAGCAAAGCAGTTATTTGTGACATTGATGGCGTTTTACTACACGACAATCAACTGATAGACGGAGCCAAGGCATTTATCGAACGTTTACTGGCAAATGAAACCAAGCTAGTGATTTTAACCAATTATCCGGCTCAGACTCCGCAAGATCTGCAAAATCGCTTTCAAACTGCTGGCGTAGATATTCCTGAAAGCTGCTTTTACACTTCAGCAATGGCTACCGCAGATTTTCTCAAACGCCAAGATGGCAATAAGGCCTACGTAATTGGTGAAGGCGCGTTGATTCATGAGCTTTATAGCGCTGGATTTACCATTACTGACATCAACCCAGATTTTGTGGTGGTGGGTGAAACCAAAAACTACAACTGGAATATGATTCAACACGCAGCAAAATTTGTTGCCCAAGGCGCCCAGTTTATTGCTACCAACCCAGACACCCACGGCCCCAACATGAGCCCTGCTTGTGGTTCACTATGTGCTCCTATAGAACGCATTACCGGCCGTGAACCTTTTGTTGTGGGTAAACCGAGTGCCTGGATTGTACGTGCTGCATTAAACAAAATTGGCGCTCATGCCGACGATACCGTTATTATTGGTGATAATTTGCGTACCGATATCCTGGCAGGTTTTCAGGCTGGCTTAGAAACCATTTTGGTACTATCTGGTGTGAGCAGTGAAGCCGACATTGAAATGGTACCCTTTAGGCCAAACTATGTTTTCCCTGACGTAGCAGCAATCGACATAATATAACGATAAAGATTTAGCATTTAATGGATATATCGATACTAATAACAGTGACGTTTTTGGCAGGATTTCTTGCACATTTAGCTCACTTACCCCCACTGATAGGATTTTTAGCGGCAGGTTTCGCCTTACGCGAAATGGGCTTTGAACAAAATGAGTTGATCTCTACCGCGGCAGACTTAGGGGTAACCTTACTGCTGTTCACAGTGGGCTTAAAACTAGACGTTCGCACCTTGTTTAAACGTGAGGTTTGGGGAACCGCTACTGCCCATATGGGCACCAACATGCTGCTATTTATAGGCACCTTGTCTGCCGTGAAATGGTTAGGCATTAGCAGTATTGGCGAGTTATCTACAACCGGTATTGTGGTGTTGTCTTTTGCACTGTGTTTCTCCAGTACCGTGTTCGCAGTAAAAGTATTAGAAGATAAAAGTGAAATGAATGCACTGTATGGCCGAGTGGCTATTGGTGTGCTGATTATGCAAGATATCTTCGCAGTAGTATTTTTGGCGGCAACTACTGGCAAATTACCAACCATGTACGCACCTTTGTTACTGTTATTACTGCCTTTCAGGCCAGTTCTTTATCGGCTGTTAAACCGAGTGGGACATGGCGAGCTACAGCTAGTTCTTGGATTCTTCTTAACCTTTGTACTAGGTGCGCAGCTATTCGATAGTGTAGGTCTTAAGTCTGACTTAGGCGCGCTAGTTGTTGGTATGTTACTAGCCGGACACCCTGCCGCTAGTGGTATGGCCAAAGCTTTATTTAGCTTTAAAGAGCTTTTTTTAGTCGCTTTCTTCTTGTCTATCGGTTTATCTAGCGAACTAAGTTTTGAGTCGATTTACATTGCCTTATTCTTAGTTGGAATTTTAGTTATAAAGTCAGCGTTCTACCTACTCTATTTGCTGCAATTTAGGCTACGTTCGCGCACCGCATTTTTAGGTGCTATGAGTTTGGCTAACTACAGTGAATTTGGCTTAATTGTGACTGCTGTGGCCGTTCAATTGGGTTGGTTACATGCCGACTGGATGGCGACTTTGGCAATGGCCGTTAGCATAAGCTTCTTGCTGGCCGCGCCAATCCACAAAAACGCCGATATTATTTATCAGTTTATTCGCCCTTCGCTTAAACGCTTACAGCGCTCAAAATTGCACTTGGAAGACCAACCTATCGAGTTGGGTCAAATGCAGGTGGTGATATTAGGTATGGGGCGTATTGGTGAAGGCGCGTACGACATGCTGCAGCAACATTACCCAGACTTAGTCATAGGTATTGATACCGACTTAGAGAAGATTCAACATCAAATCGAAAGTGGCCGAGCCGTCATTCAAGGCGATGCAACTGACTCTGATTTCTGGGAAAAGCTCGCCCCATCAAAAGATCTAAAATTGGTGTTACTTGCCATGCCGCATCACCACGGTAATCAATATGCATTAAAGCAACTCAAAAAAGGTGAATTTAGAGCTAAGATTGCCGCGATTGCCCAGTTTGCCGATGATGCTGAAAAGCTAAAGCGCCTAGGCGCAGATGAAGTATTTAACTTATACAATGAGGCCGGTGCAGGTTTTGCAGACCACGTACACGCACAACTCATTGCTAACAATAAACCACATGAATAAAGCTTAAAATTTGCAAAAAGACTTACAAAAATAGCCAGTTTGTTAAATATTATTAGTTTTCTGGCCTTTTTTAGCAAAAAATGTCATTCAGGACTTGCAATAATTTCTGATCTTGGCAAATTGAGGGCAATATTGGAACAAATGGCGAAGTACCATTTGTTCGAGAGTAAACACAAAGTAGTTAAGGGAAGAGTATGTGTTCCATATTTGGAGTTCTAGACATTAAATCTGACCTCAGTGTATTGCGTAAGCAAGCACTTGAGATGTCAAAGCGTTTACGCCACCGTGGCCCGGACTGGTCAGGTATTTACACTTCAAAAAATGCCATTTTAGTGCATGAACGTCTATCAATTGTTGACGTGAATACCGGCGCACAGCCTCTATACAATCCCGAAAAAACTCACGCTCTTGCAGTAAACGGCGAGATCTACAATCACAAAGATCTTAAAGCCCAGCTTAATGTTGATTTTGAATTTCAGACAGAGTCTGACTGTGAAATCATCTTAGCCTTGTACAAAGAAAAAGGTATTGAGTTCTTAGACGACTTAAACGGTATCTTTGGTTTTTGTTTATACGACTCTGAAGAAGATGCTTACCTAATTGGTCGTGACCATATTGGTATCATCCCTCTTTACACTGGCTACGATGAGCACGGTAACTTTTATGTTGCCTCAGAAATGAAAGCGCTGACGCCAATTTGTAAAACCGTAAGCGAGTTCCCTCCTGGCCATTACTTGTACAGCAAAAACGGCGAGCCGGTTAAGTACTACAAGCGTGATTGGATGGACTACAAAAACGTAGAAAACAACGACGCTAGCGTAGAAGATTTAAAAGTAGCTTTAGAAGCAGCCGTTAAACGCCAACTTATGTGTGACGTACCATACGGAGTGTTGCTATCTGGCGGTTTAGATTCATCAGTAATTTCTGCAATCACCAAAATGTATGCCGACAAGCGTGTTGAAGATAACGACAACTCTGAAGCTTGGTGGCCACAACTACACTCATTTGCAGTTGGCCTTGTGGGCTCGCCAGACTTAATTGCTGCGAAAAAAGTAGCAGACCATTTAGGTACGGTTCACCACGAGATTCACTTTACGGTTCAAGAAGGTATTGACGCAATTAAAGACGTTATTTACCACCTTGAAACCTACGATGTAACCACGATTCGTGCGTCTACTCCTATGTACTTAATGGCCCGCAAAATTAAAGCGATGGGCATTAAAATGGTACTGTCTGGAGAAGGTGCTGACGAAATCTTCGGTGGTTACTTGTACTTCCACAAGGCACCAAACGCCCAAGAGTTCCACGAAGAAACCCTTCGTAAGCTTGAGAAACTGCACATGTTCGATTGTAACCGTGCTAACAAATCTCTTGCTGCTTGGGGCATTGAAGGCCGTGTACCATTCTTAGATAAAGAGTTTATGGATGTTGCAATGCGCATCAATCCAGAAGCTAAGATGTGTGCAGGCGAGAAAATTGAGAAGCACATTGTACGCGAAGCTTTCGAAGGTTACCTACCTGCTGAAGTGGCTTGGCGTCAAAAAGAGCAATTCTCTGATGGTGTTGGTTACTCGTGGATTGACAGCCTTAAAGAATTGGTTGAACTAGAAGTGTCTGACCAAGAATTGTCGAATGCGGCCTTCCGCTTCCCAATTAACACCCCAGATACCAAAGAAGCTTACTTCTACCGCGGTATGTTTGAAGAGCATTTCCCACAGGATTCTGCAGCAGAATGTGTACCTCATGGTAAGTCTGTAGCATGTTCAACGCCTGAAGCGATTGCTTGGGATGAGAGCTTTGCAAACAACGCCGATCCTTCAGGTCGCGCAGTACTGTCTGTACACAACGAAGCCTACTAGTTAATTAAGCCTTAAGCTTAAAACAAAAAACCGATGCGAAAGCATCGGTTTTTTATTGGCTGTAATTTAACTCCAGCACTTGAACTGAGCTTTAAGCTCAAGCCATGCAAGCTACATATGCAGTAGTAAACGATGTTTCTTGAAAAGCTTTAAGGCCGGTTGCAGCAAACTCTACCGGCATTGGATTATCTTTAAGAACTTGCTTAGATTTAGTCGCTGATACTAACTCAACGTTCAAATCGCCAATTAGCTCGATAGCCGCTTCTAATTTGAAGCCTACCGCACCACCGGCAAATTTGCCTTTCATTGGGCGCTGTTTAATCGCTACCTTTTCAACCTTGTAATCACTCATCAGTTTAGCAAAAGCAAACTGGAAATCACGTAAGTGCTGAGCACTATTAATGTCACTTAAAGTTAGGCGGCGCACACGACAATCTGGAATTTGAAACAATCCATCTTCCAGCGTTAGCAAGCTAACAATAACTTCATTACTTTTTATTTCTACACCGCATACTTTCATCTTGCTACCTTTTTAATCTGCGTTCGTGCAAGCTAAGTGTTGCACAAAAAAGGCCGCAATGCGGCCTAATAAATTTTCTGCTCTAAGCTAGCTTAGAATGGCATTTTCATACCTGGAGGCATTTGCATCCCGCCAGTTACATCAGCCATTTTTTCTTTGCTGGTTTCTTCTACGCGGCGCACTGCGTCATTAACCGCTGCAGCCAGTAGATCTTCAATCATGTCTTTGTCATCGTCCATTAAGCTCTCATCTAGCTCAACACGACGAACGTTGTGGTTACCTAGCATAACAACTTTCACCAAGCCTGCGCCTGACTCACCAGTAACTTCCATTTTGGCGATTTCTTCTTGAGCGCGCTGCATTTTATCTTGCATTTGCTGCGCTTGCTTCATTAGGTTACCCATTCCGCCTTTAAACATAACTATTCTCTTCTCTTCTATTAGTTATAACTGCGACATTACATCGAGATTAATGTCGAAAATCAAGTTGTTCAGTGGTATTTCACACTGTCGTTATCTAATTCTGCGCCAAAGCGTTGCTGTAATACCTGAATATTTGGATCACCCAATAGTCGATCTATGGCTGCGTTGGTATTTTGTCGATGAAGCAACTGTGCCAACTCCAGAGGTGTTTTGCCATTTGGGCTTTCACCTATATTAATTTCTAATTCTATTCCCTGTTGCAAACATGCGCTCAATTGCTGATTTAGCTCTTCTACCGAGCTGGGTTTAGGCAAATGAGATAACTGAGGTTTTAGCAGCAACGTTACGCTACTGCCATCTAATTGATAGAGGGAGTTAATCGCAATTTGTCTCGCGATAGGTCCAAGTTCCATAAACTTAACCATCTCCGACCAACGTTCATCATTGTCACTGGTGCTAGCGCTAAACTTGGCAGACTCTTCAATAACCACCGCCTGGGTAGCTTGCTCGTTATTGTCGACCTCGCTATTGGCTGGTGCTATAGGAGCTTGCTGAGCTACATTTGGCGTTTTATTTCTGGAGGCGCCCGCCTCTTTAGACTTTTTTTCAGACTTTCCTCGCCCACGTAGCTGGCTTCTTAGCTGCAATAAAGATGCAGTTTCTTCTTTAGCCGGTGCTTGAGGAAGATCTACTGGAGCTTGCTCAGGCATTGCAGTTGGCAAGTCTTGAGCTTGGTATTCGGCGGCGTAGTTCGGCTCTTCATATTCAGCATCAGCATTCATCTCAGCAAACTGGGCGTAATAACTATCGTCAGCTGTTGCTTGCGCGGCATCAGCCTGCTTAGTACTTGTTTGAGGGGCAGCTTGTGCAGCAGGAGCCTGAGTTTTTGAATTTTTCTGCGGGCTTGGACTTGCCTCTGGTGGCGTGCTCTCTATCACAGCTTCTGCTGCAGCGGGTTCCGCTTGGCTGCTGACATCTTGCGGTGAGGCAACTTCTTCAACTTGCTGTTGCTGTTGCTGTTGCTGTTGCTGTTGCTGTTGCTGTTGCTGTTGCTCAGAATTATCACCACGTAACTGATTTTTTAGCTTAGCAATGCTCTGCTCTCGCTGCACTACCCGCTCGTCTTTATCAACCGGAGTTGGTGCATTGTGGTTAGCATGTGAAACCGCAGGTGTTGTAGGCATTTCATAGCCTTGCTGAGTGGCTTGCTCAATAATCTCTTGCTGTTCTTTAACTAAACTCTTGTCTGCTAAATCTGAAGTGTTTGGACTATTTTCGTTGCTAGCGCTTGATGTCGTTACCTCAGCCTTCTCTGCTGGCTGAAAAGCCAACATTCTCAACACTGTCATTTCAAAGCCGCTACGTGGGCTTGGTGCGTAAGCAAAATCACGCTTACCGGTAATAGCAATTTGATACAGAAGTTGAACTAACTGAGCATCTATCTGTTCTGCTAGCATTTGAATGGTTTCGTCAGCCTGGCTAGCGGGTAGAACTTGCGCCATTGCCACTTTATGAATAATTTCGGCAAGCTGCTGATGCAAGTGCTCATAGTCTGGAGACATCGTGGCGAGTTCAGAAATTTTGCTAAATACCGATTCGGTTTGCCCTGCTACAACATGGCAAAGCAACTGCCTTAGTTGGTGTGGATCTAACACGCCCAGCATATTAAGCACTTGCTGGTAGGATAACTCTTGGTTAGAGAGCGCTAAAGCTTGATCGGTCAAACTTAAAGCATCACGCATACTACCATCGGCGGCATGCGCTAACGCGGTAAGCGCTGCTGGCTGATATTGACGCTGTTCGGCATCTAAAATATGCGCAAGTTGCTGAGAAATTTGCTCTTCGCTAAGTGCTTTTAATTGAAACTGCAAACAGCGAGATAATACTGTTACCGGAAGTTTTTGCGGATCGGTGGTTGCCAGCAAAAACTTAACGTGTTCTGGAGGCTCTTCTAGCGTTTTCAATAGCGCATTAAAGCTGTGGCGAGACAACATATGCACTTCGTCGATCAAGTACACCTTATAGCGGCCTTTGGCTGGGCTATATTGCACGTTGTCTAAGAGTTCGCGAGTATCTTCTACCTTAGTACGTGAGGCGGCGTCAATTTCTAACAAGTCAACAAAGTTACCTTGGTCAACCTCCAGACAATTACTGCACTTACCGCAAGGGGTAGACGACACTCCTAGCTCGCAGTTGAGGCTTTTGGCGAACAAGCGGGCGATAGTAGTTTTACCTACACCACGGGTGCCACTAAACAAGTAGGCGTGGTGTAAGCGCTGCTGATCCAAAGAGTTTATCAAGCCTGCCAATACATGTTGCTGGGCAACCACTTGTTGGAATGTTTTTGGTCGCCATTTTCTCGCTAGGGCTTGATAATTCATTAAATGATGTTGTCCTATTCGCCTTCGAACTCAACTAGATAAGTTGATTCTACTCCGAGTGTCGTTAATTTCTGTGCGCCAGGTAAGTCTACCAAATTAATAACAAAGGCCGCATAGTTGATTTCACCGCCGAGTTGGCGAATCAGCTTAACCGACGCTTCAGCAGTTCCGCCAGTTGCAATTAAATCGTCCACCAACAGTACTTTGTCACCAGATTGAATTGCGTCGGTATGGATTTCTAAGGTATCCATTCCATATTCAAGTTCGTAGCTTTCGCCAATCACTTCGCGAGGTAACTTGCCAGGTTTACGAACCGGAATAAAACCAACCCCTAAGGCCAGCGCTAGTGGCGCTCCAAAAATGAACCCTCTCGCTTCGGTGCCAACAATTTTCGTGATGCCGAGATTTTCAAAACGCTGTTGCCATTCATGAATAACCAAGGCAAAAGCCTTAGGATCTTCAATTAAACTAGTAACATCCCTAAACAATATCCCCTCTTTTGGGTAGTTTGGGATAGTTTTAATTGCGTTCTTTATATACTCAAGATTAGCGCTGCTCATACCGGCTTCCATTTTCCAAAAAAAACGCCCAAACAGGATGGGCGTATTTACAATCTTTAATTATCTCAGTTTATGGCGATAAAGCAACGCAGTGCTTACCTTGAAAACAGCTAAAAACTAAGCAAATATTTTTAATAGAGACAAGCTCAAAGGCAAGGTCGGCAGCAGTAGAGCTACTACAAAACCCAGGAAATAGAATACGTTATAATCTTCTTTAAACTGCTGGTCCATCTAAACTTCACCTTTAAACTAAATTCAATCAACATTGATCTGGATCAATTATACTTGAGCGTCAGCTCCATAAACACCCAGCAAAAACATGGAAATAAACTAAGCGAACCACATAAATATCAAGATAATTAGCCTTGCTAATTTGCTAGCAGGACACGCCGCAAACCGTTAGAATGGCCGCTTTTTCAAACCAAGGTTTACCTATGCGCGTAGTGTTAGCCCCCATGGAGGGCGTCGCAGATGCTTCCATGCGTCAGCTTTTATCTAGTTGTGGCGGCTATGACTGGTGTGTAACCGAGTTTATTCGTGTAACCGACGTAGCCCTGCCCGATAAAGTATTTTACAAATACTGCCCCGAACTGCATGAGCAAGGATTAATTGCTGGCCATACCCCGGTTAGGGTGCAGCTCTTAGGCCAACACCCAGGTCCAATGGCAGAAAATGCCATAAGAGCTATTGAGCTTGGCTCTCATGGTTTAGATCTAAACTTTGGCTGCCCTAGCAATACCGTTACCGGTAGTTGCGGTGGCGCCTCCATGCTAAAAGCGCCTCAGTCAATTTATGATGTTGTTAGCGAAGTGAGAAAAGCCATACCCAAGCAGCATGTTGTATCTGCCAAAATTCGTTTAGGCTGGGAAAACAAAGATGACTGCTTCGATATTGTACAAGCAGTGCAAGAAGCCGGAGCGACTGAGCTAACCATTCACGCAAGAACTAAGCTCGACGGCTACAAAGCCCCAGCGCACTGGCACTATATAAAGCAAGTAAAGCAGCAATTCTCTATTCCTATTATTGCTAATGGAGAAGTTTGGAACCGTGAAAACTACTTACAGTGTAAAGAAGCTAGCGCCTGTGAAGATGTAATGATTGGCCGCGGTGCACTCACCATTCCCAACCTTGCTAAAGTAGTACGCGGCGAAGAGGCTCCGCTTTCTTGGCCTGGGGTGGTCGAGCTGCTGATTCGCTATTCTCAACACGAAATCACCAGTGAAAAAGCCAAGTACTACCAAAGCCGCGTGAAACAATGGTTAAGATACCTTTCTGGCTACTACACAGAAGCCGACGATCTCTTTCGCAACATAAGAGTTCTAAAAGATACCCATTCTATTGTTGAGCAGATCCGTTTACAGCAAAGTAAGTTTTGACCTTTCCTTAAGCTTGCCTTTACGTTTCTTCGCATAAACTGGTCATATTCTGTATTAGATCAACAAAACCCCAATAAAAGTAGTTATATAGCTTTTTAGTGTTTCGTTTTGATTCACATCATATCTCGGGATAAGACCCGATGTTTATACTGCTAGCTCATTTATTAATTGGGCTTAAGCGTGGAATTTAGAGATTATCAGTTGCGACTAACGCAACAACTTGAGCAGTTAAAGTCTGAAATAATCTCAATTTTAACTGCCTCAAAAAAAACCAGTTTAAAACTAACAGCCGACAAACTTCAGTCTTTAACTAATGAAGAGCTGATTGATCAAGCTTTAAAATTACAACTCTCTGAGTTAACGACTCAGTTAAAACAGTTACAAAGGGTTGATGCTGCGCTTTGCCAAATAGACTTAGGTTTATATGGCCTATGTAGTGACTGTGAAGAAGAGATTGAAATTAGTCGCCTAGAAAACGACCCAAGCACCCAACGCTGTCAGCGTTGCAGTGACAAACACCGTATGTTTAAACGGCGCGAAAGTTTCGCACTTTAAACACTACTGAAACCAGCAAATACAAAAAAGCCCGCTATTGCGGGCTTTTTACTTCTATCTTCTTAGAAGAATTAGAAGTTGTAACGTACACCCACTGCTAGGCGGTTGTCGTCAGTTTTGTTACCAGAAGTAGACTTAGTAGTCTCATCTTGGTACTCAGTGTACAAAAGAACGTTGTTCCAGTCGTACATTGCACCCACTAAAGCAGTTTTTAAGTCTGCTTCTGAGTTCTTGTCTTCTTGGTAGTTCCAACCTGTATAAAGTTGAAGACCCATGTCTAATGTGTAAGCGAATACACCTTCGTGGCCGATTGCTTTGTCTGATACGCCAGTAGCGCCATCAAATTCTACGTGGTTTTTAAACTCACCGTAAGAAACAGCAGCGTAGATAGGACCTTGGTTGTAGCTAGCAGCTAAAGCAGTTAGCTTAACGTCGCCATCGTTGAATACTTCAGCTTTCTTAGCATCAGTACGGTTCATTTGGTGGTAAGTTGCACCAATGTTTAGACCGAAATCGAAATCATAAGATACCGCACCAGAGTAGCTATCTTTACGACCTTCAGCTTCGTCAGCAAACTGATACTGACCGCTTAGGTTAACGCCGCCAAAGCTACCGTTGTATTGTAGAGCATCGTTTGCACGACCAGCACCAGTTTCACCGTGGCCACCGTCGTAGATACCCATTGCTGTTCCGCCGTATACCCAGAATACATCGGTAACGCCAGTAACAGTGTAGTAAGTAGACCATTGCTTACCGTAAGAAACAGAACCGTAGTCTGCATGGTCAAAT
Source organism: Agarivorans sp. Alg241-V36 (assembly GCF_900537085.1). NCBI lineage: Bacteria > Pseudomonadati > Pseudomonadota > Gammaproteobacteria > Alteromonadales > Alteromonadaceae > Agarivorans > Agarivorans sp. Alg241-V36. Next base: position 374,736 of record NZ_UNRE01000003.1, read on the forward strand.
GCGATAAAACCTAAACGGTTAAAGAAAGGAGCGTCGCTGTCGCCATTTGGGTTATCGATACCATATTCCATGGTAGCGCGAGCAGTAACGTTTTCGCTTAGTACGCGAGAAAAGTTTAGGTTAATACGTGAAGAGTTGTTTTCTGAACGTGCTTCGCGGCCTTCGCCTTCTACGCCGTTGTCAGCTGACTCAACCATAAGGTTAAGGCGACCGCCGATAGAAAATGAATTTTCGCCGTCGTTGTAAATTTCTTGAGCGTTAGTTGCACCAGTTGCAAATAATGCTGGAATTGCGATTGCTAGAATAGTCTTTTTCAATGTTCCACTGCCTATTTTGAGATTAATAATTTATCTCTTCCATGACCCATTCATACATCCTTGGAATGGCTTCCCTGAGCAGTGAAGTCCTTCTCACGGCCGATATATTTGCCGATAACGAGAGCGAAATCAATATTTTTTTGAAGTTTTTATGAACTTTTCCAGTTATTTAAAACTACAATAGGCATCTTGGCGAAATAATCATCTAAATAATGTCTATTTTTTAACAAAAGATTAAGCAAGTTGAGGATTCAAAAAGATTTTTAGAGAGGAGTTGGAGACAAATTAAAGATTTTTTGGTGCGGTAAAACTAAAAAAGCTCACCGAAGTGAGCTTTTTGCTACAAACTTATTGACTACCAGTAAACGCGCATACCAGCAGCAACGGTGCTTGCTTTGTCGAAGCGAGTTGGGCCAATATCCACACCAGTTTCGTTATTCGTTACACCTAAAGTAGTACCGTCTAAGTAAGCATACTCAGCATATACACGAGCCCAACTATTGAACTTGTGCTCAACACCTAAGTAAAACACGCTTGAATTATCTTTAATATCAGAACTACTAATATCAACTCCGCCTACAGTACCGTCAAATGACACGTACTCATAACCACCGTATAAAGCGGTTTTACCAAATGAATAAACACCACCTAGACCTAATGCGTCTTCAGTGATTTTGTCATTTTGCTGAGTGTATTCATTGTTGTAGTAACTACCTTTAAGGTATAAGTCACCGATGCTGTAATCAGCTTGAAGAGTCCATGCAGCTGTTTCTAATGTTTCAGTTACACCAACGTTATCTTTCTCACCAGCGTAACCAGCAATAAGACCAAGACCTGCAATGTTACCATCTACAAATATCTCGTATAACTCAGCTGCTGACTCGTCTTCGTCTAGGCCGTAAGAAGCACCAACACCAAATGACTCACCGTTGAACTTGTACTTAACTAGGTTGTCGTGTAAACCACCTGATTCGGCAGTGTAACGTAAAGCAGTACCACCGAAGAAGTAAGATTGGTCAGCACTTCCGTAGTCATCTTGGTGAGTCCATTGACGACCGAACGTTAGCATACCGAAGTCACCGTCAAAACCAGCGTAATGAAGACGGTTCTCTAAAGCGCCACCGTTACCAGAAATGCCGAATTCGAATAAACCAATGGCGTTAATGCCTTCGCCAATTGCGTAACTAGCACTAAGGCCAGCACGTGAAGAACCAGCACCTAAAGTAGTTGTACCGTCGATTTTTTTATCGTCTGCGTCTACAGTATCAACGCCAGCTTTAAGTTCTGTACGTAAGTGGCCGTAGAAGTCTACAGAACCTTCTTCGCTTTTTAGAATCTCAACTGCGCTTGCAGAACCTGCAAATAATACTGCTGGTATTGCTACCGCTAGAATTGTCTTTTTCATTTTTCCTGTGCCTTCTTAGCAATTAAACACTTGTTCCTTAAATTCCCTGTGTGACAGTGATTTCTCACTGTCTGGTCAATACATTATCAAGCTGAAATTTTTTTGCAATAAAAAATTGAACTTTTATAAAATCACGTAAAACCCTGTATCTGCGTGCTTTTAGAGTGGTCAAACTATAATCAGGCACAATAAAAGAATGTATTAGAGATAAAAACGTGATCTAGCTCTAACAGTATTTAAGCCAAGAATTTGATTTTTTTACAGTGTTTTATGTTGCCGCACTTATCTATAATATATATCTGAAGAACAAGCACTTATTTATAAGTTGTTAACAACATTGAGGAATTCATGTTAACAGAAAAAAATAAACAACGAATTCGCCATTGGTATAATACTCTTCAGGAGCAAAATCCAACATTTGTTAAGAGAGCTGCACAAAGTTCTCTTATTGCGCAAATAGCCAAAACAATTGCAGGGGACATTAATCGTAAACAACGGGTACTTTTAGCTGAAGCTGGCACAGGAACCGGCAAATCACTGGCTTATTTACTAGCATCTATACCTTTAGCGAAAGCGCTAAATAAAAAAGTTGTGGTATCCACCGCAACCGTTGCCTTGCAACAACAACTAATAGAAAGTGATTTACCCACTGTTCACCTCGCAGCCCATGGCGAATTTGAATTTGCCTTAGCGAAAGGCAGGCAGCGTTATTGCTGCGCCCATAAACTAGTTGCAGCTACTAGCACCGATTTGGGTCTTAGCCCAAAACAGCTAGATCTCACCAAAAGAATGGCGATTGCTTTACAACAAGGTAAATGGGATGGCGACAGAGATAGTTGGCCAGGGCAAGTGCCGTGGCAAATTTGGCAGCATGTGGTGGTTGATACCTTAAGCTGCTCGGTGCAATCGGCAAGGCATCGAAGTTGTCCCTTTCATAAAGCACGCAAAGGATTAAAAAAAGCCGACGTGATAGTGGCAAACCACAGTTTGTTGCTTGCCGATCTTCATGCCGGTAGTGGGCATATTCTGCCAGCAGCAGAAGACTGCATTTATATACTAGACGAAGCGCATCAGTTTCCTGAGATAGCAAGAGAAGCTAGCGCTAAGCAATTAATGCTAAATCATGCACTAAAAGAGTTAGAGAACCTAAAGCTGTTCGACAAAGAATTGGCCAACATTCTAAATCCTAATGCTGTTGCAGGAAGCAGTCTAAAGCTAAAAGAGGCCTGCGCAGAGTTGAACCGCTGCTTTAATAAACTTAAAGATGTTGCCAATGCCAATAAAGAATCTTTTGATAACAGTCAGCATTGGCGCTTTGCGCTAGGAAAAACGCCCTCTGCGATTATTAACCTAGCCAGTAATTACCATAAAGAAGCCAATAAACTCAGTAATAGTTTGCAGCATTACGCTGGAGTCATCCAAGAGAACGTGGCAAACAATCAAATGAAGTCTGCCCAAGCTGAAGCTCTACTTAGCCGCTTAAGCGCAATGCAAAGCTTGGCAGAATCTTGGTTAGAGGTGCTGTTTAGCTATGCCAGTGAAAACAATCAAAAGAACTATGCCTTTTGGTTTACTCGTAAAGATAAAGAAATACAGCTGTGTAGCTCACCAATAGAAATTGGTGGCTTACTGCAACAACTGCTGTGGCAAGATGCTTTTTCAGTTATTGCCGTTTCAGCAACACTTAGCGCGCTAGGTAACTTCTCCTACTATCTAAATCAAGTTGGCTTGGCTAAACTGCCCAAGGAACAATTAGTCAAACTGCCCTCTCCTTTTAACTACCAACAAGTTACTTTGAGTGTGCCCAATAACATTGCCGAACCAGACCACCCCGAGTTTGCTAACAATGTTGCACACCAGATATTGGCTGCTCAGCAAAACCAAGGCGGTATTTTGGTATTGTGTAATTCTTATCGTTTAGTCGATAAAGTCGCTGAGCAGTTAGAAGGCAAAAAAATTGACAACCTCTGGATCCAAGGCCAACTTACTAATCAGCAAATCTTGGCCAAACACCGACAGAGCCGCCAACAAAACCAAACCAGTACTATTCTGGCCACAATAGGCTTTAGTGAAGGCATTGACCTACCCGGTGACTTGTTAACAGACCTTATTGTTGCTCGCCTCCCCTTTGCAGTGCCTACTGAGCCGGTAATGGCTAGCCACTCTGAGTTATTAGAAAGCCGCAATCAAAATCCTTTCATGTTACTCACCTTGCCCAGTGCGAGTCGAAAACTGGTACAGAGCTGCGGAAGGTTAATGAGAAAAGAAAGTGATTCAGGTAGAATCGTGCTGCTCGATAGTCGACTCACTAGCCGTAGATATGGCAAGCAACTATTAGCGGCATTACCACCCTTTAAAAGAAGTGACCATTAATGTTAGAACTGGGACTCGACCCTTCTGTTTTAATCCTAATCGTAGGCATTGGCCTAACCGCAGGTTTTATTGATGCGATTGCTGGCGGTGGTGGTCTATTAACCATTCCTGCCTTATTAAGTATTGGCCTACCTCCACACATAGCGCTTGGTACCAACAAGCTCGCGGCAAGCTTTGGCTCAAGTACTGCGGCTTGGACCTTTTATCGCAAACAACTGTTTAATCCAGTGTTTTGGCTTTGGAGCTTTGTTGCTACCGCAATTGGTGCTTTTGCCGGCACCTTTATCGTAGATTTTATTAGCACCCAGTGGTTAGAAAAGTTGTTACCTCTGGTGATTATGGCAACGGCTGTTTATACCATCCTTAATCGTAAACAAGCCGACGGCCAAGCAGTGCTGCCCAAAGTAGACAAAAAACTTAAAAAGCAGATGCTTGGGCAAGGTTTAAGCCTAGGTTTTTACGATGGCGTTGCAGGGCCAGGCACTGGCGCATTCTGGACAGTTTCATCAATGGCCTTATATAAGATGAACATTTTACTGTCCTCAGGCTTAGCTAAAGCCATGAACTTCACCAGTAACTTTGTCTCCTTTATTACCTTTGTATACTTAGGCCACGTAAACTGGGCTATTGGCTTAACCATGGGTGTAAGCATTATGCTAGGTGCCGTAGTTGGCGCGCATTCGGCGATTCACTTTGGTGCTAAGTTCATTCGCCCGGTATTTATTACCGTGGTAATGGTTATTGCCGGTAAACTGGCTTGGCAAGCATGGTTGAGTTAGAACTTGAAAAGTTGGCGCAAAAACTTCGCCAACTAAAGGAGCAAGCCGAACATCGAGACTTGCAAGGTGAACGCAGCGCCTATGCAAAAACCGCAGTACTTGATGAACGATTTAGCTGTCGCAGCGATCTGTTTAGTGACTATGTTAGCGAGCTTGAACAAGATCTCTTACAAATTAGTCGCTTAGGTGAAAAAACCAAAGACATCGACTTGCTCAAGCTATATTGCGATCGATTTGTCGGTAAGTTTGCCATGCTACAAGGCAAAATCAATCAAGTTACTCGCAAACAAAAACAACGCTCCATTCCCCAGCAGCAGCGAATCCAGAGTTGGCAAAATCGCTTGAATAAAGTAATCAACTCTGGCGATCAAAACCAACTGCACGAAAAGCTTAATCAACAAAAGCAATTTGAAGCTCAGTTAGAGCAAAAGATTGCTGAAAAAAACCAAGTACTTAATCGTAGTAATATCAAGACAGATACTGCTAGACTAAGCGCAGAGATCCTCAGCTTAAAAAGTCGTTTAGGTGAGTGTCAAAAAACCACGTGGAAACTGGAACAAAAAATCAATCAGTTAGAATCACGCTTTAAGGAGTAATTCATGCGATTCTTTGGGAAGACTGTAAGCTTAACATTTGCTTGTATAGCAAGCTTCAACGCCTTTGCCGCGAGCTTTTCTACACCTAGTTATTTTGAAATAATGTATGTAGATAAACAGTCTACTGGAATGCTTAGCTCAGCTAAAACTGAAATAGAGTTAACTACAGGGCCTCATCAAGTTGTGGTTCGCTATAATGATGTTGTTGGCTCTAGTAACAGTTCAGAAATCATCAAATCACAGCCTATTGTAATCAACTTAAATGTAAGAGATGGCCAGTCTATCTTATTGGCATCGAAGCAGCCAAGAGGCATTAGTAAGGCTAAAAAGTATGCAGATAAACCAAGCTTTAGCTTAAAAGATGAAAACGGTGGTTCTGTAGATTCTAGTTATTATGTTCTTCCTTTAAAACCAGGGATGCAGTTATCTCGTGATTACTTAGAAGAGATTGCAGCTATTGAAGCTAAACAAGGTACAGCAGCTCCGGCAGCAGCTGCCGCCACAACTGCAGCCGTGGTTGCTAAAACTGATACTCCAACAACTAGCACTACGAGCAGTAACAGCAATGCCACCGCAGCGGCCGCTAGTAACGACGTGGCTGTACCTGCAAGTGACAGTACCGAATTACAAATGCTGCAGTTTTGGTATCAACGCGCCGATGCAGCTACCCGCAAGCAATTCCAAATTTGGGTCATTCAGCAGCAATAAGCAGCGCATCAACATTGACCTGAGCTGGAAACAGCTTAGGTCATTTTTCTATAGTTTTAATCCACCGGATCTCTATGTCTCTTAACTCCGCTCCAAAACACATTCAGCTGGCTGTAGATTTAATTCAACTACTTGAAGAAAACCACATCGAGCCAGAGCTCGCGCTTAAAGCACTAGAAATAGTCAGCCAAGATTGTAAGAAGAAACTTGCAGAACAAACTCAATCAGAAGATTAAACCTCGAAACGTCACACCTAATATAACTAAGTGCTCAGTAATAGGCTTAAGAGCCTGAATTTTAGATATTTGTTATAAAACTATTATTGTTAAATTTTTATAATCATCGCAAAACCATAAACATATATGGTTAATATGATTTGAATGAGCAATAAGTGCACTGTATTTTGTGATCTAAATCAGAACTTTAGTTCCCTTCCACTATAAACTTTCAGCCGAACTCAAAACAAAACACCCACGGTAATTCACTTAAAAGTGAACAAGGAACTACCCTATGAAAAAAATTGCACTACTTTCAGCTGCCGCTTTATTGGCCAGCGCTCCTGCCAGCGCCGAATATTTATACGGTTACGGTAACATCAGTGTTAACTATTTAGACTGGTCTAAAAACACTCAAGATCGTACCGATTTTCAAGAAGATTTCGCTTACCTTGAACTAGAAGGTGGTGCAGGTTTTGATTGGGGCGAAGTTTACGGCTTCTTTGATCTAGAAAACGTTCAAGATGGTAGCGACGAATTACGTACAGCATATAAAGGAACTATTGCTTACAAAATTGCTGATACCGACTTCCGTTTGTACGGCCAACACTACGCAACTGACTCAAAAGTTTTTGCTGCCAACAACACCGTTCTAGGTGGCCAATACCGCTTCCAAGGTGACGGTTGGTTTGTTACGCCTTGGGTTGGCGCTCACATGACTATCACTAACCCTTCTTGGAACGATGGTTTCACGGGTTTTAACGGTGGTATGTTTGGTTGGACCGCGGTTTACAACTTTACTGCTTGGGATCAAAAATTCTGGATCTCTAACTGGCACGAATCTGAGTTCGCTCGTAAATCAGATTACACCGACGTATCAGGCGAAACCGATGATGTTTCAATGAACGGCGCATTAGCATTTTGGTGGGATGCCACTGAGCACGTAACTACTGGTGTTCAATACCGTTACGCTTACAACAAGCTAGGTACTGTAGGCAACCAAAACGCCTTCATTTACTCACTACGTTACAACTTCTAAGTTCTTAAATAGTTGAGCGAAAAGCCAGGCATTGCCTGGCTTTTTTGTTTAAGGGAGGTGTAAGTGGGTAGTACTACCAGACGAATGTTTGAGTACATCGATGCGGCTGGTAATTTGCTCTTTCATCTCCGACACGTGAGAAATTACCCCTACCATTCGACCGGCGCTTTGTAAGTCCACCAAGGTTCGAATCGCCAGATCTAATGACTCTTGATCCAAGCTACCGAAACCTTCATCAATAAACAAAGTATCTAGTTTTATTCCACCTGCATAGGCTTGTACCACGTCAGACAATCCTAATGCCATGGCTAGCGCAGCCATAAAGCTTTCGCCACCACTTAGGGTTGCTACAGAGCGCACTTTGGAAGTGTAACTATCTTCGACTTCTAACTCTAAACCAGAGGCTTTGTTGCCTTTAGCCCGCTGCTCTTTGCGAATAAGCTGATAACGCCCTTTACTCATAATGCTTAAGCGCTGACTGGCTTGCAGCAATACGTCATCCAGCAAAACACTCAATACAAAGCGTTGCAAACTCACTTTATTTCCAGTTTGACCGTTAGCCACATCGGCTAAAGTCCCTACCACTTGGTATTGCTCCGCCAAACTTTGGGCATTCTTATCTGCTTGGTTTAGCTTATTTTGAATATCTAACAAACTTAGCTGGCGATTGTTGAACTTGTTCCATTCGGTATCTGCTAAGTCTTTTTGCTCAAGTAGTTTGCTAAGCGCTTGCGCCAAGCCATCAAGATCTTGCTGTTTTTTACCTTTTAGTTTGGCTTTTAGTTGCTCTAATTGAGCAGACACTTTAGTTAAATCGCTATAATAAAGCTCTAGCTCCTTTGCAAGCTCTGCCATTTCATCATCACTAATCAAGGCCATGTTAAAGGCACTTTCATTAGCAAAGCTAGACTTTGCTAAGTGTTCAGTAAACTTAGCTTGTGCCTCACTTAAAGCTTGCTGAGCAAGTTGCAGTACCTGCTTCGCCGCAGTAGCAGCCGATTGTTTGGCACTCAAATCTTCACGAGCAGTATTGTGTTGCTGGTTTATCGCTGCAATAGACGCCTTTAGTTGCTCTACTTGCTGTTGTTGCAAGTTTATCGCGTCTTCAAGAATTGACGGCTGCTGGTACTTTACTGGTAAGTTTTGCTCGGCACTTTCACGCTGGCCTTGCAAAACATCTAACTGACTTTTAGTTTGCTGATATAGCTCTCGCGCCTGCTCCACTTGAGCTTGCAGCCTTAACTCTGTTTGCTCTGTTTGCTCGAGTTGTTGTTGCTGTTGTTTAGTTAGCGAGTGAGCTTGTTGGGCGGCCGCCAATGCTTGCTGAACAGCATCGAGTTCCGCGCGAAGCTGTTGAACTGATATTGCCGCTTTATCTCCCAAGAGCTGGCTGAGATTCTGCTGTTGACTTAGCCATTCGCTTTGCTTGGTTTTTAATGCTTTGTAATGCTGGCGGGCTTCTTCTAGTTTATCTCGTGCGACTTGCTCGTTGTTACGCGCCTGCTCTACATCATTTTCGCTAGGCAATGCATGTTGACTCACCGCAAGTTGAGGATGCGCGGTGCTGCCACATACTGGGCAAGCATCACCAGTTTGCAGTCGCTGCGCCATAATCGCCGCTTGACCTTGGTGCCAAGTTAGTTGAACTTGATTGGCCTGCTGTTGAGCTTGCTGGTAATGGGCCTTAAGCTGCTTACCTTGATCGGCAGATTGTTCAACTTCAGCATTGTTATCGTTTAGCTGTTGATTGAGTTTTGCCAAAGCATCAGCCTGCTCAAGAAACTGTTGGGCTTGGCCTAACAGTCGCTGTTTGTCGGCTTGCGTTTCCGCCAGCTGCCGACTGCTTGTAAGTTGCTCGCTCAAAACGACTTTGCTGCTCGCTAGTTCGGTTAGCTGCTGCTTTAAGCCTTTGCCTTGCTCTGCTTGGCTGTCTAGCTTTATTTGGGCAGCGGTTTGTTGCTGTTTGAGTTTTTCTAGTTCTTGAATAAGTGGTTTAAAGTTTTGTAGCGACAATAACTGTTCTTGAGCTTGGGCTAATTGCGCTTCTTTCTCTGGCATTTGTTCAAGCTGTTGCTGCGCTTTCTTCAAGTTTTGTTGAGCGGTGCTTAATTCGGCTTCGCCTTGGCTTTGCGCCAAGCTGGCTTGCTTGGCTTCGTTAAAGCGCTGCACTTTTGCAGTATCAAAGGCCTCAATCGCTTGAGCGGCTTTGGCTTGGTCTAAACGAGTTTGCTTTTCGCTAATACTGGCTTTTTGTTTGTTTAAAGCACTTAAAGATGTTTTGAGTGCAGCTTGTTGATTAAAGTCATCAGCAAGTACCTTGGCCGCTTCATACTCTTTATTTGCTGATGAGTAGTGAGCTCCAGTTTGCTGCTTTTGCTCTAAGGCTTGTTCAAGTTGCGCACTTAATTGGGCTAACTCATCGCTTAATTCGCTTTGCTCAGTGAGATCGGCACTTTGTAAAATACCTTCACGAATATTTTTTTGCTCTAAAGCTTGAGTGCGAATACAGGCTGCTTGAGTTTTTAGACTGTCTTCAATTTTTCGATAAATATGAGTTTGAAAAAGTTGAGAGAATATTTTCTCTCGCTCTTTAGAGTCTGCCATCAATAACTGACGAAACTTACCCTGAGGCAAGACCATTACCTGGCGAAACTGATCGGCATCTAAGCCAGTGAGCATCTCTATCTGGCTATTTGCTTCCGACACCTTGGCAGGAACGAGTAGCTCTTCGCTGCCGTCATCATTCACTAAGCTTAACTGGGCTTCTGGTTTTTGTTGGGTATAGCCATCGCCAGATTTTTTAAGGCGTGCTTGTTCTGGTACTCGGCGGATCTTGTAGTGTTTATCGCCTAGTTCAAACTCAAAGCGTACTTCAGTGAGCAACGCTTCATCGGCCAAGTCACAGCGCATTTGCGCAGCTTCGCGTTCATCGCCAGTACTCTTACCATAAAGGGCAAAACAGATAGCGTCTAAAATCGTTGTTTTACCCGCTCCGGTAGGGCCATTAAGTAAAAACAAGGGATTACGGCCAAGCTTGCGAAAATCAATTTCTTCCGTTCCAGCAAAGGGGCCAAACGCGCTCATGCTTAGGGTAATTGGGCGCATTATTGATCTCCGCGGTGTAATTGGTCGATGGTTTGTTTCAACAGTTCTTGCTGCTCTGGGCTAAGTGACTCTCCAGATACTTGGTCAAAAAAGTCAGTGAACATATCAAACTCCCCTTTTTTGATATGCTCTCGATTTAACTCAAGTTTTTTATCACCTGCCATAAGGCCAGTGCGTTCTAGGTGAAGCACGTTGGGGTATACCTCACGAAGCTTGCCCATGGCATCTAAAATGGCCGACTTATCTGACAAACGCACCATTAAGTAGTCTTCTCGGCCGGCATCAGCACTGCCGCTCGCCAACAACTCTTCAAGATACCCTTCTATAATTCGTACATCGCGCTTCGCCTCAAGGGCGACTAGCTCGATATTGCATTCACCTTCACTTAACTCAACCACAGTCACCGACTTAGCCTGATGTTGCTCGCTAAAGGAGTATTTTAAAGGTGAACCTGAATAGCGTATTTGTTGTGCACCTTTGTACTGAGGCCCATGTAAGTGACCTAAGGCAACGTAGGAAAAATCCTCAAATAACGTAGGTGAGATTTTGTCAGCCCCGCCAATGCTAAGCGGGCGCTCAGATTCAGACTCATCACCTCCATCTAAAAAGCAGTGACCAATTACCACTTTGTTTAGGCCTTCACTGTCATGCTGTTTAACTTGTTCAACCAACACTTCCATAGCCTGTTGATGGCTAGATGCTTCACATTCATAAACATCTCGCACAGTGGCTGGCTCAGCATACGGAAGCGGGTAAAAGACCACTGACTCGCCGTTTTTGGCGTCTAATTTAATGGCAGGAATTTGTTGCCCTAAGGTGCCACTAATATAAAGACCGCTTTCACGCATCTGCCTAGATGCAAAGGCTAAGCGCTGAGCGCCATCGTGATTTCCAGCGATAAGAATCACCGGAATACTTAGTTGGTTAACGAGCTTATCTAAGGTGTCATCAAGCAATTTTACTGCGTTACTTGGCGGCACAGAGCGGTCGAATATATCTCCAGCCACAATCACGGCGTCAACTTGGCGCTGCTGCGCAATTTGAATAATTTGTTCTAACACATACTCTTGATCTTCCAATAAAGACTGATTGTGGATCTGGCGGCCAAGGTGCCAGTCGGAAGTATGGAGAAATTTCATTCAATATCCGTAAGTTAAGCCTGAAAGCAGGGTTAGTGCGTGAATAAATGCAGAGTCTGCATTATCGCTAAGCGATGCTTTTATGGCAACGAATAAGCGTAACTAGCAGCAAGTAAAACAGCAATCTGTGGCTGTTTATGTGAATGACCAACAGAAACTCGCATAGCGCCTTAGACTCTGGCAACATGTCACTAATGTTTAGCGTTAATTCAAGGAAGAGCAGTGTCTGATCAAGGTTCTACTGGCAACGTGCTTGCCGCCATTTGTAGCTTTTTTATTCCCGGCTTAGGTCAACTGGTTCAAGGTAGAATTCTGTCTGCCTTGATGTTTTTTGTGATAACCGCTGCAGGCTATGCCTTATGGTGGTTAATTGTCCCCATTGTAATTGCGGTGATCGTTCATATCTGGGCCATTATTGATGCTGCCCGATTTACGCCAGGGAGTGAACAATGAGAATCTTTAGCATAATGTTAATGCTTACAAGCCTAGTAGCTTGCGAATCCACCTACTACTCGGCCATGGAAAAAGTGGGTTATCACAAACGCGAGATATTGGTTGACCGAGTGGAAGACGCTCAAGAAAGTCAGCAAGACGCACAACAACAATTCACCTCTGCCCTTGAGCAACTAAAAACTCTCACCGATTTTGATGGTGGAGATTTAGAAGATATTTATGACGAAGTAAATGCGCAATACAAAGACTCAAAAGCCGCAGCCGAAACCGTTAGTGAGCGCATTGACGAAGTAGATAGCGTTGCAGAAGCACTGTTTGATGAATGGCAAGATGAGTTGGAGCAATATCAGTCGGCTAGTTTAAAAGCCGAAAGCAAGCAACAACTTGCTGATACACGTAAACGCTACGCCGCGATGCTTAAGGCAATGCGCCGAGCAGAAGCACAAATGGCCCCAGTATTAACACGCTTAAACGACAACCAGCTCTATTTAAAACATAACCTAAATGCACGCGCCATTGGAGCGGTAGGTAAAGAATTCTCTCGCCTAGAGCAAGATGTCGCCGATGTAATAAAGCAAATAAGCAAAGCCATTGCTGAATCAGACAAGTTTATTGCCAGCATGAAGTAATCAGCATTGCTAAGGCTACAAGTTTCTACTTGTAGCCTTTTGTTTACGATTTATCCTCTGCAACCGCCACCCTTTCCCATCTGTAACATTTCTTTCATAAAAATGAAGTAAATTCGCCACTCGCATTTATTTGAGAACCTAAGCAATACAAATAATGAAAGCTAGTAACTCTGTATTGCTGGCCAGGATGCCCTATTGATGTTTTGTCGGATTAAAAAACTACAACTAAAGACAGCCTTGTTAGCGCTATTTTTTAGCCTGCTCCCCATTGCCATAAGCTACCTGTGGATTGTAGAAACCAGCAAACAGCAGCGACGAGATGCTTTTCATCATGACTACCAAATTACCTTCAAGAACATTAGCCATAATCTTAATGCCATTGATCAACAGTTTAATTTGCTAACTGAAGTAAGTGAAAACTGCCAAGAAGACACCCTTATCGCCCTGCGTAAAGTTCACTTTAGAATCTCTTACATCGCAGAAATGGGCATAGTGAGCCCGCACGGTAAACTGGTGTGTAGCAGCTGGGGGAAGCTTGACTCCCCTATCGAAGTGCTTAAGCCGATAAGCTCTCAAGTACTACGTCACTTTGGTCCACTGGCTCTAGAGTACACCAAAGAGCCTGCTATGATTGTGGCCAAAACTCGCCCAGATGGCAGCGAAATAAACGCAGCGATACCGCTACAAGTATTTCGCGCATTTATAGAAGGTAACAGCCAATCTGGCGATATTGTCGCCTTGAGTGACAGTAACAATGGCACACCACTTTTTGTAAGCGGCAGTTACAGCCTACCACTGGCACTCACCTCACCTTTATTTCCTTTGCGCCAAAGCAAAACCAGTGGCTTCGCGCTATTTGACGACGGCAGCAATAAGTATTTTGTAAGTGAAGTATTTGCTGCGCTGCCAGGGCTTACCCTTATCGCAAGTCGTCCAAGCGCAGAGCTATACAAAGGTGTTTATCGCTTAAGTCTAATCCAGCTTTGTTTGTACTGCTTACTACTGTGCTGCAGCATGTTCTTGGTGTATCGACATCGTAGCCAACGCTTAAGCCAGCGCTCTCGGCTTAAGTTAGCACTCAAAAATCATGAGTTTATAAATTATTATCAAGAGATCTATGATACTCGTAACAAACACTTAGTTGCGGTAGAAGCATTGGTACGCTGGATGCACCCGGTGGATGGTTTACGTTACCCCGATGCATTCTTGCCCGATGTTGATCGCTATAACCTGCAGGTTGCGCTTACCGAACAAGTTATTAGTAATTTAAAGAACGATCTTCATTCTTTACTCGCTAAGCAACCTTCGTTAAAAGTAAATATCAACATAACTGGGCAACATCTAAAAGACGCTTCTTTCATCAATCAAGTACTAGCCACCCATGCTGAGTTTCCTAATCTATGTTTAGAGGTTACCGAAACTGAGTTGGTAGAAATAGCCTCTCCTCAAGTACAACAGTCTTTACAAAGGCTTAAGCAGCGAAATGTTAAACTGGCCATCGATGATTTTGGAACCGGTTACGCAGGGCTGCAGTACCTACAACAACTACCGCTAGATACTTTAAAAATTGACCGAAGTTTTGTTGTCGCCATAAACACCGATTCACCACAAGCGAAGGTATTAGATGGTGTGATCGACTTAGCCCTTAATTTGGATCTGCAGATAGTGGCAGAAGGGGTAGAAAACCAACAACAAGCCGATTACCTGATATCCAAAGGTGTTTATTTGCACCAAGGTTGGTTGTACGGTAAACCCCAGCCAATTAAGCAATTTAGTTAATCTTTCTTCCATTTGGTTTAGGCAGTTTTTTCAAATGCTTATCAATACTTGCAAGGGGCGGCTTTCAGCCGCACAATAGCCGCGTTAACTAAGGAGTAAGACAAATGGTTTCTAAATGGGCTAAGCGCTTTTTTCAAATGGCTGAACTGGTGGGTTCTTGGAGTAAAGACCCCTCTACCCAAGTGGGAGCGGTTATCACCGAAAACAACCGCATTGTATCTTTAGGATTTAACGGCTACCCCCATGGAATTTCGGATAGTGCCGAAACCGACAACCGCGAAATGAAACTACTCAAAACCCTGCATGCCGAAGAAAACGCAATTTTATTTGCGAAGCGAGATTTGTCTGGCTGTGAAATTTGGGTAACTCACTTTCCCTGCCCTAATTGCGCTGCAAAAATCATTCAAACCGGTATAGCTACGGTTCACTGTCCAGAGCAATCTGAAGACTTTTTATCACGCTGGGGCGACAAAATTAAAATCAGCGAAGACATGTTTAGCCAAGCTGGGGTTGCCGTAGATTGGTTGCCACTTGAGCAAGATTAAACATGATGTGCAGGGTTGCTAGCTAAGCAACCCCATTATATGTAGTACAAAACAAGCTTAATATCGCTTTCTAGGCTACTCATACCAGCCAAACAGTTTGAGTTTAATCTGACAAAAATAGACGCTAATTTTTCACCTAGTTCAATAAAAGAGCTGCGGCGAGCAACGCTCAGAATTACGAAAATCAGTCACTTACTTACATGCACAGTGCTAGTTTTATTGTCTTATTAAGCCAATAAAATATCTAATAAATGGCTTGCTGCTATTACGAAAAGCCACTTTTAAAGCTTAGTCGACCATCATTCATCATCTAGAACTGAAACAATTGGTCGGTAAAGCCAGCTTAAGAAAAACCATTAACTTAGTAAAACTTCACATTTCTCCAAGCGAAACCTCATCTAGTCCACAGTTTTTAACCTTTTCCTTTTAATCATACAAAAATATTTAATAATCTGATCAGGTTCACAGATACAAATCTAAAATCCCAATAGCATATTTGTATTACATTAATACCAGCGACGTTGTCACCCATAAGGACTATGATGACTAATTGTAAACCTTTAGCTCTTGAACTTTGTATAGCTACTAGCTTTAGCGCTTTAGTCGCAGAATTAGAATTTGTGCTTGGTGGCTGTGCTCAAGGTCAAGCAGCTTAGGTATGAATAATCAAGACTTATTGGCACTGTCTAAGTCGAGTGATTTTTCCCAGTTTACGGTGAAGAAGAACTTAGCTGAGATTTGGTCCAAGCGAGATATAGAACTGTTATACCCAAAACAATAATTAGTACCCTAACTCCCTAAATATAAAAACTGGGCTTATTACTGGGCCCTAACTTGGAAATGGAATTTATCATGACAAAAATGAAAAGCCTTTCAATTGCAATTGGTGCACTATTAATCGCAGCGCCTGTAGCTGCTGGACAATTTGATTTTCGTACTGAATACAAACACGAATCTGAAGATCACGCCTACCGTATTAAAATTGGTGATTCAACCAAAGTAAGTGATGCTGGTAAGTGGAACTACAGCGTTGAGATGAAGTTCTTTAGTGGCGATAAAGAAAACGGCGAAAGCGGCGGTTTTCTACAAAACTTGCAACGTGGTGACTCAGAGTTTGACCTAAGCTACAGACACAAATTGAACAAAAAATGGTATATCCAACCTGGTATGCCAATTACCTTCGGTGATGAGCGAGTAACCTACAAGCCACAATTTCGAGTGGGCTACACTGCAGATTTTGGCTTAAAAACAGCCTTACGCTACCGTTACGAAGTCCGCCAGTATGCTGATGGTAAAGAAAACGGTGAAACTTGGTACAAATCTAAAATCACCTTAACCGGTGGCTACAAAGTTAAGAGCATGCCAAACCTTAAGTTAGACTATGAGGCAAACTACTGGAAGAGCCACACTTACGAGTGGGATGCGATTGCAGGAAAAGCCAAAGATCCACAGTTTAACAATGGCGACGATAACTGGGATGCTGGTATATTCATCGGTTACCAAATCGAAAAATGGCGTCCGTATATGGAATTTTGGAACTCAAGCGTGAGCTCTAAAACTGACCAACGCCAACTTAAAACCCGTGTTGGTATTAAGTACAAGTTTTAAACCTTTCGTAAATATTTAGCTTTCCTTCTTTAAAGCCAAGCAGGTGTTCTGCTTGGTTCTTTTTTTATGCGGAGCAAACACTCGCATTGGATAACATTTCTTGTTTGCGCATTGGCATTGAATCAATAATTGCGAATATTTCTTGCCAATCTGTTTCTGCTCCCCAACGATGTTTCTCGTGGCCATCTTTACCAATTAACACCGCTATATGTTTGTTTTCTTCCACTCGATACTTATCCCTGAGATAAGAAACTCCGTGGCTTCCTACTTGCTCTGCTTGCCCGAGTGCCTGCTCAGCTGTCATAACCATCACCACTAGATCACGCTCGCGGATCTGGCAACGGTAACGCATCTCTTCAGCTAAGAACTGATCGACCGCACTGTCTTGCTGTGGAGCAAAAAACAGTACACTTCGGTGTGCCCAATAGTCGCTATCCATTGGGTAAGACATGGCAAGGTTGCTGGTAAATAACAAAATAGGTGCTAGTAATCGCGTCATCTTGAGTCCCCCGTTTACTAATAGTTAGAACGAAAGCTTAGAAGGTTTAGTTCAATTTATCGGCACTTAATCTAGAGACTGCTGGTCAGAAATTTTTACAGTAAAAACTAGTGCTTTGTAAGTGGTTAATATCATGATGAAAAGTCACCTAAGCAAGCTGCAAGCGACCTTATTAACAAAAACATTATTTGAAAGGCTAGGACACAGCACTACAATTGGTAACAAAAGTGTCATTAATGTTTACATATTCTTAATCTTTAACTGTCCTATCCTTCTTACGCACTGATTTTTATAGCTTTTATATTCTGGCGCAATTATTGATTTGATAGGCATTCATTTTACAAAGGAATGCCTAATGCTCATCACAAGAAAGTTACTCTCTTTAAGCTTTTTGCTACTCACCGCACCGGTTCACGCAACTATCATCGCCTACGATATGCTAAACAGCAGTAGCCTTAACTTAGTCGACTACCAAAACCCTTTCAGCCAACAGTTTAGTAGCGCGCAAGATGGCTTCGATAAGTATCAAGCAAACACCAGCTTAAGCATTCCTAACAGCCTCATCGATTCAAGCCAAAGTAATCCAGGCGATAGCCTAGGTATTGTTGATTCGCAAACTGACCAAGCAAGCTTTTTCGGTGTCAGTGATACCTTTAACCCTGACAACCCAAGCGGAGATACACAAGCTAGCTGGCTATTTGATATTAGTGGTTATGCCTTAAGTTCCATATCCATTTCCATGGCTGCCATGGGCGACTTTGAAGCCTCTGACTCCTTTAGTTTTAGCTATGCCATTGATGCCTCGCCCATACAACTACTGTTTAGCAGTTTTGTTGATGAGCAGGCCACCCAGAGCTATACCATGGCCAACGGCAATCAATATCAACTAAACGATCCGCTATCTATCAACAACCAAGTGCTAGACAATCAGTTTAAGCAGCTTAGTCAAAGCCTTGTTGGCAGCGGCTCAGTATTAAGCTTGTATTTTAACGCCAATCAAAATGGCGGCAATGAAGCGTTTGCCTTTAGAGATATTGTGATTAATGGAGACGAGCAACTGGCCAGCCAAGTTTCTGAACCACTGAGCATTTGGCTTATAGTGTTGGGTTTACTTGCTTTAGCTGCGCGCAAAGCTCGTATTCAAGCTTAAAAAAAAGCGAGAGCGTGTAGTTACGCTCTCGCCTTGCTATTACCGTTTATTGTTATTTTTACTGTTTAATGCCCGCAAATACCACCACGACTTTATCGTCGCCTTTGTTGCGACTAAAGGCATAAGGTTGATCACTAATCTTATTGTGTTCACCGGCGCCAATGGCAACGTGACGATCACGGAACTGACCTACAGTTTGCCAGTGTTTAACTAAGGCTTGGCGGTCTTTGTCTTTAGCAATTTGATCCCAGTTCATAAACGAGCGAGTGGGTGAATCAAAGGCGTCAGACTGCGGACCACGAGGGCGACCACTTTCGTCACCGTAATACAATTGCACTCCGCCAGGCATCATTAACAATGCCGTCCCCGCACCCGCTTGCAGTGGGATATCTTGATAGTTTGAGTAGAACAACTTGGTATCGTGCGAACTAATGTAAGTAAGCAAGTTAAATGTAGGATCGCTGTTTATATCTTTTGCGTAGGTCGCGTACATTTTTTCGTTTTGCGCTAAACATTGCGAGCCCTTAAGCGCCGCACTATCGCCTGCATATTCAAAGTTGATTAAGCTATCCATGCCATTGTCGAAGTAAAAGTCGCGGTATGCCCCGTGATGCCATACTTCGCCCACCATCCAGAATGGTTTGTCATCAATGGCTTTTTCAGGGTTTTCCTTTTTCCACTCAGCTAGTGCTTCAGTAGCAGAGTCTTTAAGCTTGGCCCATACTTCGGCTTCTACGTGCTTTACCGTATCCGCTCTAAAGCCATCGATACCGTAATCGCGAACCCAATTGGTGTGCCATTCAACCAAGTAATCTAAAACGGTATATTCTTCGCGCTCTACCGCTTTAGTATCTTTCTTGTTTTTAAGGATCGGCGGTAAACCTACGTGCTTGGTGCTCTCGGTTAATAAGTCAGGTAAACCCGCTAGATTCATGGTGATATCATCGCCACCTGGCGCGGTATAACCAGCCATACCGCTGCGAACCCAATCTGGTCCCCACCAATTCTCTACCCATTCGCTAGAGCTCCAACGAATAAAGTTGTTGTAGCGATGCCAGTTATGGCCTTTGTCAAAGTCAGGTTGCCAATCGGTCCACTTCTTCGGCACTGGCGCACCAGGCGCCATTGCGTTGATGCCAAAGGTTTGCATGTCATCCATAGTTGGATAACCAACGTGGTTTACTACCACGTCTACTAATACTCGAATGCCGCGTTTATGGGCTTCATCAACAAAACGGCCAAAGTCTTCTTCACTACCTAAGTTTGGATCAATCTTAGTAAAGTCGAGTGCCCAGTAACCGTGATAACCATAAAATGGGAAGCTGCCTTTATCACCGCCGCCCACAAAACCATGGATCTGCTCAACAATAGGCGTTACCCAAATCGCGTTCATGCCCAAGTCTTTAATGTAATCTAGCTTGGCAGTAATGCCGCTAAAATCACCACCTTGGAAGGTACCAATTTCTTGTTTGCCATCGGCTTTACGATTTAGTGGGTAATCGTTACTGGTGTCACCATTGTTAAAGCGATCAGTCATGATGAAATAAACGCTGGCATTATCCCAAGAAAAGTCGCTAGCTTCTGCATCCGCCGCTTCAAGCAATAATATGCCGCCACTTGCTGGATCTGGCTGCATGGTAACTTGGCCATTAGCTACTTTTTGAGTTTGACCAGAATAGAAATCTTTAACAGTTTGGCCATTAGTGAAAGTAGAGCTCACATCAACCGTTACTGGCTGACCATCCCAAGCAATACAATCTACTGCCGGCGGCTTGCGTTTAAAGGTAGAAGCTTGCGCCTTGCGTGATACTTGCACGGTAGGCTTGTCGGCATCAGAGTTATCTAGGATTAACTCGTAGTTGCCAGCAAACAAAATTTTCAGTTCGAAATATTTGTCTTTAGCGCAGCTATTTAAGTCTTGAGGTTTTGAGAAGCGAAGTTTGCTTTTGTCGACAGGGCCAAAACGTAAGCCACATTGTTGGCCTTCGTCTGAGATCTGAATGTTGTAAGTGCCTTTTTCTAGCGGAACGGTAATTTTATATTTACTTTTTCCGGCAAATTTTAAGCGTTGCTCAACATTGACCCCGCTATCGGCATAATTCATATAGAGTGGCGTTTTGATCATCGCCGCCGACAAGTTTGCCGAACCGCCCGCCATTACTAGCGCCGCACTCAATAAACCTAGTTTAAAACCTTTCATTCAACCTCCATGGCATTTAGCTAACGCAAGCTGCGTGCAAACACCTCGTTCAACCATTTGAAGTGATGAAAACAAAAGCTACTTAAGTTTTCACTAACAAAGCATGATTATTTGCGAATTTTATGACTGACAGCGCTTTCATTTGGTAAAACAGCAACTTCACCGCTATATCAACATTCATTGGCGCGTGCCCCTTGCTGCACCTGTGATGTTGTTTTATGATGTCGGGTCTTTATTGTGGTTATTTTTGCAGAATAATTAGCTTAAAAATCACAATTTGCAGACAGATAAAAGAAACAGTTTAAGTTAGTAGTATTCGCTTAAAGCTTGACTAAATAAATAAGAATAGCGCGAGTGAGAGCAACAGACAGGGTGTAAAGGAAGCCATGAA
This sequence comes from Agarivorans sp. Alg241-V36, assembly GCF_900537085.1. Lineage (NCBI taxonomy): Bacteria > Pseudomonadati > Pseudomonadota > Gammaproteobacteria > Alteromonadales > Alteromonadaceae > Agarivorans > Agarivorans sp. Alg241-V36. The sequence goes on from NZ_UNRE01000003.1 coordinate 395,666, forward strand.
AAAAACAATGTACGAAAAGATCTGGGACGCGCATGTAGTCCACGAACCTAAAGGTAGCGCATCTATCCTTTTTGTTGACCGTCACCTCATGCACGAAGTAACAAGCCCGCAAGCCTTCGAAGGTCTGCGTATGGCTAACCGCCCGGTTCGCAACCCACACAGCATTTTGGCCACTATGGACCACTGTGTTCCAACTAAAGCAGCCGACCGCGCATCTTTGCCTGATCCTATCGGCAAAAAACAAATTGAAGTTATGGCGCAAAACTGTGCCGATAACAGCATTAACTTATACGACATGAACAATGCTAATAACGGTGTAATTCACATCGTTGTGCCAGAGCACGGTTTTGTTCATCCAGGTATGGTGGTTTGTTGTGGTGATAGCCACACGGCTACTCACGGTGCCTTTGGTGCCCTAGCCTTCGGTATTGGTACCTCTGAAGTTGAGCACATCATGGCAACTCAGACCATCCAACAACAACAATCAAAAACAATGTTAGTTAAAGTAGATGGCGAGCTGTCTGAATTTGCTACTGCCAAAGACATTGTATTAGCCATCATCGGTAAAATTGGTACTGCTGGCGGTACTGGTTATGTTATCGAGTTTGCTGGTAGCGCAATTGAAGCCTTAAGCATGGAAGGTCGTATGACCGTATGTAACATGGCAATTGAAGGTGGCGCGCGTGCTGGTCTTATCGCACCTGACCAAAAAACCTTTGATTTCCTAGAAGGCAAAGAGTTTGCTCCTCAAGGTGAACATTGGGATCAAGCGGTTGCATACTGGAAGTCACTCACTACCGACGAAGGTGCTGAGTACGACGCAGTAGTAGAATTAGACGCAGCAGAAATTGCACCACAAGTCACTTGGGGTACTTCACCAGAGCAAGTACTTCCTGTGGATCAACCGATTCCAGATCCTGCTCAAATCGAAGACTCTATTAAATCTTTAGCGGCTAAAAGCGCGCTTAACTACATGGGTTTAGAAGCCGGTAAGAAAATGACCGACTTCCCTGTAGATGTAGTATTTGTAGGCTCATGTACTAACGGTCGTATCGAAGACTTCCGCGCCATTGCCGCTGTGTCTAAAGGTAAAAAAGTAGCGCCAGGCGTACAAGCTATTGCTGTACCAGGTTCTTACCCAGTTAAAGAACAAGCTGAAAAAGAAGGCATTGATAAAGTGCTTATTGAAGCGGGTTGGGAATGGCGTGAACCAGGTTGCTCAATGTGTCTAGCGATGAATGGTGATTACCTTCAGCCTGAACAGCGTTGTGCATCAACTTCAAACCGAAACTTCGAAGGACGACAAGGTAAAGGGGGTCGTACCCACCTTGTATCACCAGCGATGGCAGCTGCTGCAGCCGTTGAAGGTAAGTTCGTCGATTTACGTAATTGGAAATAATGTAAACACGTTGATTAATCAATGTGAGTGAAATTTTTGGAGTTAATTATGCAACCATATAACAAACACAACTCTGTTGCTGCGGTAATGAATCGCAGTAACGTAGATACAGACCAAATCATCGCTAAGCAGTTCTTGAAAAAAGTAGAACGCACCGGTTTCGGCGTTCACCTTTTCCACGATTGGCGCTACCTAGAAGATGGCTCTGAGAACCCAGAGTTTGAATTAAACCGCCCTGAGTTTAAGGGTTCGAAAATCCTAATCGCCGGTGATAACTTTGGTTGTGGTAGCTCGCGTGAGCACGCACCTTGGTCAATTGCTGATTACGGTTTTAATACTATTATTTCAACCAGCTACGCTGACATTTTCTTCAGCAACTGCTTTAAAAATGGCATTTTGCCAATCATCGTTGATGCTGAAACACTACAAGCATTAATGGACGAAGTTGAAGCAGCACCTGGAATTTCAATTACTATCGATTTAGAGAATCAAGTAATTCAAACTCCAGCCGGTAAAGAAGTTGCGTTTGATGTAGACCCATTCCGTAAAGAGACTTTATCTAAAGGCCTTGACGATATTGGCTGGACTTTAAAATTCGAAGACAAGATCACTGAATTTGAAGCCAAACACAAACAACAACTACCTTGGTTGTGGCCAAGCGCATAGTTGCAGCTAGGCGCTACTTAGGTAGCGCCTACTCTTTAGCTAACTTCTTACTGCGAGACATGGTTTATGGAGCAGAACCGCTCAATACAACTCATGGACACTACCCTTCGCGATGGCGAACAAACCCAAGGTGTGTCTTACTTCCCTCAAGAAAAAGTCAGTGTAGGTAAAGCCCTACTCCAATCCTTAAAAGTTGATCGTATCGAAGTCGCCTCTGCACGTGTTTCAGACGGTGAAAAATCTGCGGTACAACAGCTTACCGAATGGGCTAAAGACGCAGGTCACCTTCATCAAATCGAAATTCTTGGTTTTGTTGATCACTGCAAAAGCGTTGATTGGATTGTTGAATCTGGCGCTCAAATTATTAACCTACTGACCAAAGGCAGCTTAAACCACTGTACTAATCAGCTAGGTAAAACCATTGAGCAACACATCGCCGACATCAAACAAACGGTGAGTTATGCTCAGGCCCAAGGCTTAAGTGTAAACGTCTATCTAGAAGACTGGTCAAATGGCTATGCCGACAGCCCTGAATACGTATACCAGTTAGTCGATGCGCTTAAAGATTTAGGCATAGAGCACTTCATGTTACCCGATACCTTAGGGGTTATGGCACCAAAAGAAGTGTTTGATAGCTTAACTGACATGATTGAACGCTTCCCAAATATTAAGTTTAACTTTCATCCACATAACGATTACGGCTTAGCTACCGCTAATAGCATGGCAGCCGCAGAAGCTGGCGTGGCCGCTTTACACTGCACCATGAATTGTTTGGGTGAGCGTGCCGGTAATGCTTCTTTAGCTGAAGTGTCGGTAGTACTAAAAGACAAGTTAGGTTTTAAACTCAATATTGATGAAAAAGAAATTCACAATATTGCCAAACTGGTTGAAAGCTTTTCAGGTAAACGACTAGCCGCTAATACTCCAATAGTTGGCGCAGACGTATTTACTCAAACCGCAGGTATTCACGCTGACGGAGACCACAAAGGCGGTTTATACATTACCGAACTTAGCCCAGAACGCTTTGGTCGTGAACGTAGTTACGCCTTAGGAAAAATGGCTGGTAAAGCTTCAATCATTAAAAACCTTGAAGCCATGGAGATTGAAATATCTCCCGAGAACCAGAAAAAGCTGTTAGATAAAATTGTTAAACTGGGTGACCAAAAGGCCACTATCACGCCAAACGATTTGCCCTTTATCATTGCCGACATCATGGAAAGTAACGACTTCGCGCATATTGAGCTGCTCAACTGCTCAATTACCAGTGGTTTAGATCTCGAGTCTTCAGCCAACATTCGCCTTCGTATCGGCGACAAAGTGTTTAAGAGCTCAGGACACGGTAACGGTGGTTTTGATGCCTTTATGAAGGCGCTTGCTCAGCCTTTAAGTGAATCAGAGCTCACCATGCCAGAGCTTATAGATTACGAGGTTCGAATTCCGCCAGGTGGCCAAGCAAATGCGCTAACCGAGTGTGTGATTCAATGGGCAGATGATGCAAAGCAATTTCATACCCGCGGAGTTAACTCCAACCAGGTATTTGCTGGTATTCAAGCTACCTTGCGTATGCTGAATGTGCGCTTACATCAGCGCCAGCAACACTAGTACAACTTCTTTAATAAACTAAAAAGGCGAGCCATGCTCGCCTTTTATATTTGAATGGTTTAACGAAAACTCACCTTGCTAAAATGTGGGTTATCAACCATGACCTCTAACTGCTGTATGTCATCTAACACCACTAAGAATTGCTGATTAGCATGCTTAAGTAAAATACATTCCTGCTTGAGCTGGTTGCGCTTTGTATTCAACGCGAGACCTTGAATTTGCTGACCACTTACCAACAATACCTTCACTAGGTAGCGGTACATACAGGCTATTTCGATGTAATCATAGTTATCACAAGAAATCATAAGCACTCCGATTAGCTATGCGCAAATAAAACATCATATCCAATGATTCAGCTAACGCCCTAACACGTGCTAATATAGCGCCAGCTGCTGATTTAGTTGCAGCGCACTACCCTAGCCATTGCTTCCTTCGACATAGAGATACCCATGCCATTTTCCAAACTTGGTTTACACGCACCACTGGTGCAAGCCTTAAACGAATTAAACTACCAACAGCCTACGCCGATTCAGGCTAAAGCGATACCGTTGGTATTAAATGGCAAAAATCTGATTGCGGCAGCGCAAACAGGTACCGGTAAAACCGCAAGTTTCGTATTGCCCATTTTGCAAAACATTACTCAACAAACAATTCCACTGCGCGGAAAACGCGTGCGAGCATTGGTGCTAACACCTACACGCGAATTAGCCCAACAAGTTGAACAAAGCATTCAAGACTACGCTAAACACCTTGAAATAAGCTCACTGGCAATGGTGGGTGGAGTAGACTCAGAGCCACAAAAACAGGCCTTAATTTACGGCGTAGATATCTTAGTTGCCACGCCCGGTCGATTGCTAGACATGATGTATCAACGTGCGGTGAATTTTGACCAACTAGATACCTTGGTGCTAGACGAAGCCGACCGAATGTTAGACATGGGCTTTATTGACGACATCACCAAGATTGTGGACCGACTCCCCGAGCAGCGCCAAAGCTTACTGTTCTCCGCTACTCTATCGAAGCAAGTAAAACAACTGGCACAAACCTCTATTGGTGAAGCGCTTGAAATTTCACTGGCTCAAAACAAAGACAGTGCACCTAGAATTGACCAGTGGCTTGTCACCGTGGACAAAGACAAGAAATCGGCCCTGTTAAGCCAAATGATTAAAGACGGCGATTGGCAACAAGCGCTGATTTTCATTCAAACCAAACATGGCTCTGCCAAACTGGTAAGCCAGCTCGAAAAGCGCGGTATCAAAGCCGAGGCTTTTCACAGCGGTCGCAGCCAAGCCTCACGCAATAAGCTTCTAGAAGACTTTAAATCTGGAGATATTAAGTTTGTAGTGGCTACCGGCATCGCCTCTCGTGGTATCGACATTGAAGAGCTAAGCCGAGTGGTCAATTACGACTTACCAGACCAAGCCGACGACTATGTGCATCGAATTGGCAGAACCGGACGAGCTGGTGCTCAAGGTGAAGCAATCTCTTTTGTATCCAAAGATGACTTTAGAAACCTATGCGCGATTGAAAGCCGAATTGGCCACTTAATAGAACGTAAAGTGATAGAAGGTTTTGAGCCAATCAAAGAAGTGCCTGTTTCAATTCTCAACTACAAACCCAAGTCTAAAAAGGGCAATGGACATTACAAAAGCTCGAAAAAAACTAGCAGGTAATTGCTAACAGCCTTCACTGCTAGTGAGGGCTGTTTAGTCAGTTCCAGAAGAAGCTAGTTAACTTTATAGACTAGCTTTTAAGTATCGAGGGTTTTACCTTTGCCCTGCCCGAGTCTTCATAAAAAGGATTTGGTTTTCCCTTTCCTGTCAGTTTCCAGCCTAATAGTTTCACAATCAGTTTAAATTTGGTTTTACGCGGGGATGCTCCCAATAGCGCCTCAGGAAGCGGCTTTAAAGCTTGATGCTCATTTACTGCTCCTAAGTGCTCAACTTGATTTACCAGCTTCTCAACCTGCTCAGCTGGCATAAAGTCTTGATAAACCGTTACTAAAGGGAACTTAAGGCTCACAGTATTAGCGATCGGTGTATTGCAGCACTGACTATACCAGCGATAAATGCCTTTTTGCGTTAAACGTAAACACGCTAACTGCTGTTTTCCTTCTGTTATTTCAACTTTTGCGGGCGCAGCTAAGACTAATTCCGAGCCACCGTATTGATTGAGAGAAGCGCCTTCGCTCGACAAATGGCGAGCAAACTTACGGCAATCCTCGCAATAACATACTAGCTGCTTAACAGCACTTGGGCTGACTTGCTTTATCTGCCCTTTTATTTGCCCACAACGGCATTGTAGTTCGACATCCATGCTTACTCCATTTGACTTAGGGCTGTGTTTTAAAGGGGAGCAGCTTTTTACACTGCTCGGCATATTGTGCGATATGTTGCTGCTCTTCGATGCAAAAGGCGTTTATTGCCGCGGAGAAATTATTACGAGCAACATAGTGAGAAGAATAAGTAGTCACTGGTTCAAATCCCCGATAAAGCTTATGCTCGCCTTGAGTACCGGGGTTAAACCGCTGTATTCCCTTGGCGATAGCAAACTCGATGCCTTGATAAAAACACAACTCAAAATGCAGCATATCTAGCTCCTGCAAACAGCCCCAATAGCGGCCATATAAGTTATCATGATCGAAAAAGAACAAAGCACTAGCCACAATTTTCTGGCCTTTTTCTGCTGTCACCAGCAGCATGTTTTCGCCCATTTGCTTAGCTAGCTGCTGAAAAAAGCTAAGGGACAAATAACCTTTTTGTCCGCGCTTCATATAGGTAGTTTGATAACAAAAGTAGAATGCTTCTAACGCTTGGTCATCAATTTCTTTGCCCATTCTCCAGACAATTTCATCCACACTACTTTTAGCTACTCTACGCTCTTTGTTAGTGGTTTTTCTTTTGCGGGAGGTAAAGCGTGACAGATAATCTTCAAAACTAGTATAGCCTTGGTTATGCCATTCAAACTGCACGCCGTGACGTGTCATCATGCCATTGTCTTGCAGTTGTTCGGCAAAAGTTTGCTCAATAAAATTACAATGCCATGAGCTTAAGTGCTGTTGTTGGCAAATATCTACAACACTATCCGCCAGCTGAGCAACTGCGCTATCAGTAAGGGCCTTACCAAAGTGCTTTTGCCCGGCAATAGGTGTAAAGGGTTGCATGGTAACCAGCTTGGGGTAATACTCTAAACCGTAACGCTGGTAGGCGTCGGCCCAGGCCCAATCAAACACGTACTCACCGTAACTATGTGACTTTAAGTAGCTGGGAAATAATAATTGGTGATCGGGCAACTCAATATGATGTGGCTGCCAGCCAGAGTTATCTCCCACACATGCTTGTTGCTCTAGCGCTCGCAAAAACACCAGGTTGTGAAAGGGAGAGCTTGCATTAAGTTCAAGCTCGCTGTGCGCAATGCTAGAGTGCAACAGGTAATTGCAGTGGTTGGGTAAGGCATTTTTATTGATAGTCACAACATCATTCTTGGCTACATAAATACAACCAAACTATAACAAAGTGAAGCGTAACAATACTACTTATTGAACTCGCTGGCTGCATTTACAAAGTAAGGCCATGACAAGACAACTAGGAATAGCCGTTAAGTAGCTAAATAATCGGTTTTAGTGCAAGGCAATGGTGGCAAAGCTTGCTGGTTGGCTCCCGGCTCTTGCCAATGGTTTAGCCATTCTAAAAATTCTTGCTCGGGTAAGGCCTTAGCATAAAAGTACCCTTGAGCAAGCTCACAGCCCAAACTTAACAACTTATCTTGTTGAGCCTTGCTTTCTACTCCTTCGGCAATAACAGGCAAAGAAAACACCTTTGCCAAGCTAATAATGCCATTAATCATGCGCAAATCTTTCGGGTCATCTAGTACATCACGAACAAAACTTCTATCAATTTTGATCAGTTCAGCAGGCAAGCTTTGCAAATAGCTGAGTGAAGCATAACCAGTTCCAAAGTCATCCAAGGCAAATGTAAAACCTAAGTCTTGGCATTGCGCCATTACTTTAGCGACTTGAGCAAAGTCATCTAAGACTCCCGTTTCAGTAATTTCTAGCTCTAAACACCCAGGTCTTACTGTTGGGTATTGCTTTGAGAGGCACAGCAAACGTTCGGCAAAATTATCTTGCTGGATATGAAAGGCAGAGATGTTGACACTTAACTTGAGCTGCAAACCCTGCTGTTGCCAACGCTCTAGTTGAGCTAAGGCTTGATTGATTACCCACTCACCTAATTCAATAATAAGTGGGTGATCTTCAATCGCCTCTAAAAAACTTATTGGTGAACGTAGTCCTAATGTTGGGTGCTGCCAACGCAGAAGCGCCTCAGCACCAATCACTTGTCCGGTTTTGGTATTCACCTGCGGTTGATAGTAGAGCGCTAACTCTTGATTTAGCAGTGCCGCTTTAAACTCTTCGCGTTGAGCAAATAGAGATTTGATGGTTCGAGCACTTTCCCCATCAAATAGCTCATAACGATTTTTCCCCGCCAGTTTAGCGCGATATAAAGCTTGGTCAGCTTGGCGAATAAGCTGGTCAGGTACTAGATTTTCTTGTCCGCTATCAGGGTAAAAGGTAACACCTATGCTAGCTGAGGTTGCAACCATTACCCCATCAATCAAAGTCTTGTTATTGCAGCATTGTAGGATCCGCTCAACTGTTGATAAACATGCAGCTTGGCCTCTATCACAATTTAAAACAGCTACTAATTCATCACCGCCAAAACGAGCAATGGTATCTTCTGCTCGAATATCCTTCGCCAATTGTTGAGCAATTTGGCGTAACAAACGGTCTCCAGCATCATGCCCTAGGCTGTCGTTAACTTTCTTAAAATCATCCAGATCGATCATCAACACAGCAATGCGAGAACTATTACGGTTGCAACGCGCAACAGCCTGAGTAAGGCGGTCCTCCAAAGAGATCCTGTTGGCTAAGCCGGTGAGCGGATCGTGAGTGGCTTGATAAGCGAGTTGCGATTCGCGTTGGGCACGCAGTTTGGCTTCTTGCTGAGCTTCTGACCAACGCCTAACAGCTAGCCATAACAAAAACACCGGAGACAACAAAACCATAATAATGATTTCATCGAGCTCCCAGCTTTCATGGCTTCTAGAGAAAAAATATAGGTTTTCAAACGCTTCAAAGCGCGCAAATACATAACCCAATATAAGAATTGCGAGCAGAGCTGCGAATAGCTCAGCGAGGATATATTTGTTCGAACGCTTAGTCTTAGTAGTCAAACCCTGTCCCTGGAGTTTCTTCGCTAGTAAATCTGAAATGGTTAAATTTCATTAGCAAGGTTGTATTACCATCATACTTTAAGAAAATTAGTCTATTGCTTTGAGTATTCGCTGACAATAGTTATTGACTAATAACACTAAATAAAATTGATAAAAATTAGAATCTTAGTTGACTATTTTTAGCTGTTTACGCGAATCGCAAGCTCGCCTTTGCTAGATGGCTCAAACTGTTGCCAAAACATTTCCATCATTAGGGGAGTCATTTCATAGGCTTGGTCACTGCGATCCTTGTAGCGTGAATCGGCGCATTCACAACACAGCTCAAAGCTTACATTTAGGGAGTAAATCTCAAACTCAAAACCTTCACTTTGGTCCACTTGGCCATTTCTGTTCGCTCTGTTTGTTGCCGCAAGCCACAATCAAAAATTACCGAGGTACCCAGCTGTAATAAAGACAAAACCGATTATTGTAATAAGCCTTATAACTAAATTTTTCGTGGATAAATCACCTCTCGAACTATGCCCCACTATAAGTAAAAGACAGTGTGAACTAGGCAATACCTTAGCCTAAGATTTAGTTAATTTAAGTCTTTGTTGGTGGCTACAGGCTAAAACGCACTTTTTCGGTAAGTGCGCAGTGGATAAAAAATCTACGTTATAAAAAAGGAGCCGATATTTCGGCTCCTGCAAACTAACGTTAGGCTTAGATACAATCTACGATTTTAATATCTCCTGGTGCCCAACCTATTCCTCTTTCAAATTTCTTACCTTCATCAGTAACGAATTCAACAAATAGAAAGTGGAAGTGCCCGTCTGGAAGATCTGCAGTGGGAATAACTAAGGGATCGCTAAGGTCAAATTCAGCAGTTGCCGTACCAGATTCACTGTTAGCCGATTCGGTATGCTCAATAATGTAATCATTAACCAGACCCCAACCAGCGTCCATATGTCGTAAGCGGAAGGTTAAACCATTACTGTTAACTTCTGCCCCTGAACCAGCATGATAGTTTGCCACCACATCAAGGGGTTGATTTGTACATAACTCTGGTCCCATATATTTACTGTTGTCATCAAACACAACACTCGCTTCTACTAATGCCTCAACATCCAATGAAACGGTGTCTTTTATTTGACCAGCCACTTCAGAGCCGACAGCAGTTGCGGTAATCACAACATTACCCGCAGCAATAGGAGTCACTTGACCACCAGTTGATACAGTTGCAATGCTTACATCAGATGAAGACCACAAAATTGAAGTATCGTCAGGTGTTTCTCCAGGTTCACTAGAAGTAATCTGCGCGGTTAGTTGGTAGTTTTGACCTATGTAAATAGCTTGCTCGTCCCAATCAATGCTAATGCCCGTTGCATAGACAGGGTCAAACTCTCCTGATTTAACTAGCAATGAAGTAGAGACACTTTCAGCCACAGTGGATTGCACAGTGATTGTTGCCTCGCCTAGCTCTAAAGCAGTGACTAAGCCCGTATCATTAACCGACACGAGATCTGGCGCGCTTGACGTGTAAGTCACACCATTTATCGCATTAACCGGTGTAAAGCTTGGTGTGATCTGATAGCTATCACCAGGGCGCAGTTTACGCTCTTCGCGACCTAGGTCGATACCAATAGGTGCTGGCATTTCAGCATCATCGCTAGAAATTCGCTCATTGATAGCAGGAGCATTTAAATAAACGGTCTCACCATTACGCCATGTGACCTGGACTTGTTCGATAGCTGTAGATTTACCTAAACCAAAATGCACAGTATTAAGTAAGCTTTGTGAGAAGTTTTCACCTGAAGAGCCAACACGCCTTGTATGAGACTTACCTGCAACTGACACTTTAACAACTGCCGACATGGGATCTATATTGTGAACCGGACTATAACCAACGTGAACTAAACTATGACTGTCGGCAATCTCAGTTTGGTTTTTGTAGAGGTACCAAATACCGTCTTCACTACCATTAAGTAGGTCAACTTTGCCATCACGAGTGAGTGCAAAGGCTTGTCCCATGTCACCGTGACCGGGGTCTTTTGGATCATGAGCACCATGCATCTGGGTTAACTCAAACTTACCTTCACCGGTGTTAAGCAAAAGGTAGTCGGTAACACGTTCTTTTAAGAAACCATATCGATGAACAAATATATCGTTGTAACCGTTGTTGTTAAAGTCTCCATAAGTTACACCCCAGTGGTTGCCACCAGGAGGAAGGTTCCAATCACTGGTTTCATCAACGAATACACCGCCTTTGTTGACCAGTAAAATGTCTTGTTGATTTCGATTCTGAGGTTCCCATGTAGTATTCACATTTTGAATATTATCCAGTGAGAACGCCACCTGCCAGAATACATCGTCATTTTTAACCCATTCAACATTCCACTTATTATCACCTACGTAGCCGATGTAAATACCGTTTTCTTCTCTACTTTCTGGCCAGCCCATTGCAGCTTCTTGAGCAATAGTTAGGTCTTCGGGAAGCGTGTAGTAATCCTCAACTTTAACCACTTCATGGGCAACTTTGTTCTCGCCCAGCATTATCGGGAAACCACCGTCATATTGACGATAAGTAAGGCGAAGATTTTTAAGCATGAACGAATCATCAACCGTGAGCTGCATAGTTCTTCTGCCCTGATTGCCATCATCGTTTAGGTCAAGTGTTTGTGACGTTGGATTGAAATCTAAAGAACGGTTTGAAAGCTGGTAATGCGGAAGCCCTTTTGATAAGTAGATATCTGCGAAACCATTTCCGGTCACATCTACATCTGCTGCTGCTTGAACTTGCCACGTTTGGCGTACATTTTCAGGTAAAGCAGTATCTGTTACGTCGGTAAAAGTGAAATCACCATTATTTTTCCACAATGTCATTGGTGTGAGGAACAATAAGTCATCTACACCATCGCCATCGTAATCTAAAACTAACACCCTCTCAGTATTGGCTTTTTCGATTCCGGCTACATCGATTCGACTGAAAGTGCCATCTAGATTGTTTTTATAAAATAGATGCTGGGCTCCACTATCACCGTTAATGCCTTCAGCATTAACAAATACTAGGTCAAGGAAACCATTGCCATTCATATCAATAAAGCGAGCACCGCGACCTCGAGCACTTTCGGTGATCCCTACCTCTTGGTATGACTCAGTTAGTGTAGTGTCCTCATTTACGAAAAAGTCAGGGTATGAAGGTGTTGTTCCGTTGCCGCCGCCACGAGTAACAATAACGCCAAGATCACCCGATAGGTTATAGTCACCTGCTGAGGTGCCATGCATGTCGCCCCAAGATAAAGAGCCATCCCAGTCGCCAGTGTTTAAGGTAAACGTTCCGTCTTGGTTATTCCAATAAAGTTGATTGGTTGGGCGCCAATTATGGTTATTGAGAATGAGGTCGTAGTAACCATTGTTATTAATATCGGCAACGGTTGGTCCACCATATTTAGGTAAATCCAATTGGTCTGTTATTCCTACCTGTTCAGCAATATCGACAAATTTGGGCAACAATAGATCAGGGCGTTCACTAAACTCCATTTTATTAATGGTGATATCACCACCACGAGCCATTAACTTAATCGTTTTTTGGCCAACCTCACCAATATCAACTAATGCATTGATGGTATTGATACCTGCATTTGGGATATCAATATTGTCTATTGCAAGTTGATCATCGATATATAGTGATAAGTTGGCAAAATCCGTGTCGATGGCGACTTCGAAGTCAACACGTTGCAATGAATCACCACTTATATTTTTCTCAAGGGAGACAGGCTCAAAAATTCCCACAGTAAAGCTATCGTCTACTGGGGGCTGTGTATCAGCGTCAGAACTCTCACTACCACATCCATATAACGCAGTTAAAGAAGCAGCAAGCAAGCTTAGACAAAGACGCTTGTTAAAGCGTTCAACCGTGTAAGGCATATTAAATCCTTTTTATTCAGAATATTACTGGAACTAAGTTCACCATTAAGCTAATACACTGGTTAATCATCAATCAAATTTGGACAACCAAATGTGAGATTTTGATCTACATTGGTAAACCAATAGTGTGGAGTGAGTCGATATTTGAGCTTAAATTTACTGATGAAAATCCAAATTACTGTAATGATTAATCATTGATGAATACTTACTTCCACCTACATAGCTGTTGTAAAAATAAGTAGGCCAAAACTAGAAACCAAGGCAAGCATCTAATGTTTAAAGGAAAAAACTATTTGTTGCTCATATTTTTGAGTGTGTTCTGTTTGCTTACAACAGGTATGAGTAGCGCGTGCGAAGATGGGCGATTTCATGGAAGCTATGACCCAATATTGAATAGACCAAAAAAGCTACCTGAAGGCGTAAGAGTAATAACGCCGAAGATATTGGACTTGGTTGACCGTGAGTTTAGCTACCAGGTAGTTATAGAATCTGATGGAGTGATTGAAGGCCTAGCAATAAAAATAGCACCCGGTCCAGGTGTGATTGTTAATAAAGAATCATTCGGTGTATTTGAAGATACGATGTCGCACACAGTAACGGCAAAATCTGTAGCCAATGTGATGACAATGACCTCGGTACAGATTCGCGGACGCTACAACGGACAAGAATTTAATGCCTATCGTTTTGTAACGGCTCTACCTAAAAAGTAACTATAGTGGCTAGGAACAGCTCTAGCGTAAGACATACTAGTGAGGGGTAGCAGTTTGACCTCTAACAAAACTTGTAGTTAAGTCTTACTGTTACAAGCAATAGGAAACCGATTTATAGTAGAGCTTATCTCTGATTTACCGAGATAAACTCTACTCAAATGTTACGCGCCTTTGTTTTGGCTAACTAGAGGTTGCTCAACTTCAGAAAGTAAACCTTTCACTAAACTGATACAGCCTATGACCAGAATAACAGCGAAAGGTAGCGCGGCGATGATAGTTATTGACTGCAGCGCCTGCACTGAGTCGGTACCGCCAATCCACAACATCATCATAGCGATAAGCGCAGAGATAACTGCCCAAATAACCTTCTGCATTACAGGTAATTCCAGCTTACCGCCCGCGGTCATGCTATCGACGACGATTGAGCCAGAATCAAGGGTCGTAACAAAGAAAACGATGATCAGTGAAACGGCAATAATGGATAGAATATTGCCCATTGGATAAGCATCAAGCATATAGAACAAACTTAACGAAACGTCTGCAATTCCTTGGTCAGCACCAAGCAGCCCAACTTTATCTATAATTTGTTGGATAGCGATACCGCCAAAGAACGACATCCAAGCTGCGGTTACTACGGTAGGTATGCACAATACACAAATTAGGAACTCGCGCACTGTTCGCCCTTTTGAAATTCGCGCTACGAACATACCAAACATTGGCGCATAAGCTATCCACCAAGCCCAGTAAAACACCGTCCAGCCATGTAGCCAGGTGGTATCATCTCGACCAGAGTTCTGGCTTAAAGGAATAATATTCTTCACATACCCTACTAGGCCTGTCAGCAATGAGTCTAATACAGTGGTGAAGTTAAGCAGGGCAAGAAAACCAAGGAATACAAAAGCAATGATCATGTTGAGGTTGCTCAACAGTTTAACGCCTCCGTCCATACCTCTCACAATGGAAACAATGGCTAGCCCCATGATGGTCAAAATAATAGCCATTTGAAGGAAAAGGCTGTTATCGATACCAAATACATGGCTGATTCCACTTGCCGCTTGAGAACCACCTAAACCAAGTGAAGTGGCAAGGCCAAATAAAACAACCAATACCGCCATCACATCAATAAGGTCACCAATCCTTCCCCATACCTTATCACCTAGCAGCGGGTAGAAAATGGAGCGAATGGAAAGCGGCAGGCCTTTGTTATACACAAAATACGCGAGACACAGGGCTGTCATTCCGTATATCGCCCAAGCATGAAATCCCCAATGGAAAAGGGATGCGCCAAGCGCTAATTCACGCCCTTCTGCTGTAAATGGCTCTACTCCTAAGGGTGTGCCAAACCAGTTTGTATAAAACGCCGTTGGTTCGGCTACTCCCCAAAAGATCAGCCCAATGCCCATACCTGCGGCAAACAGCATGGCGATCCATGAAACGGTGGAATAATCAGTTGTGGCCTTATCACCACCTAGTCGAATTTTCCCTAGAGGGGAAAAAGCGATACCAATTGCAAAAATCAATATGATGTTTGCGCTCCACATGAAAACAAAATCGAATTTGGATAAAGCGGCGGCTTTAACGGTATCAATGGCGGCCTTTGCTTCTGCGGGCGAGAGGATGAGAAGAGCGACAATAAATAGAATAGACAAACCAGCTGAAGCAATGAAAACAGAGTTATGTATATCCATACCCCACTTGCTTATATTGTCTTGGCCGACTTCATAATCAGTTGAATTTATACTGTATTTTTCAGATTTAAAATGCATAAAGAAAAGGCTTACTTATTCAGGTAAACGAATACGAAGACCGACCCCCATTGAGTGGTAATGATTAGATTTTTAACTCTTGGAAATAGTGTTAAAAAAACGAATTTACGTGTGGTTAGTGTTCAGAACGTAAACACTAAATGCAAGCGAGGAGTTTAACATAAACGAGAAACCTATGAGATGACTTAGAACAGTGTTCTTAGCGGATATCGTCCTACTTCAAAGAAGGACTTTGGTCATCAAGTCGCTCAGGTTTTAAATTGGTGCATTGATAACCGGCCAAGAACTAGCTGGCCACCCAAGTAACCGCTTCTTGTTTACTAGGACGTTCGAACTGTTGCCAAAACATCTCCATCATTGCTGGAGTCATTTCATAGGCCTGCTCACCGCGATCCTTGTTACGTGAATAGGCGCGTTCACAACACAACTCAAAGCTTACATCTAGATAATGAATCTCAAACTCAAAGCCTTCAACTTGAGCCCACTTGGCCATTTTTGTTCGCTCTGCTTGTTGCCACAAGCCACAGTCAAAAATCACCGAGGTACCCAGTTTTAGTAAGGACAAAGCCGATTGTTGAAACAAGCTATAAAGGGCGGCTTTTCGAGCATCAAACACTTCACGTTCCATGTGCTCGCCAAATAAAGGGATCATCCATTCATCCATAGTAAAGCGAAATGCCGGTAGCCCAGCCGCTAACTTTTTTGCGTAGGTGGTTTTACCTGAACCAATAAAACCACACAGAAAAATGACTTTAGCCATTACTCTCCTTAAATCTACGCCTTGGGCGCAATAAATTTGTCAAAGCGACTGTCCATGCATGCGCTTATATCGGTGGTAACAAATTTCCCCTGATAATAAAGGCTAAAGATAGTTTGTGGACAAGGGCAATTTTGCGCTTTTTCAACACTATCCAATTTAATAATAGTTAGCGGGATGTTCCGCTTGGCACAACTTTGCTGCAGCGACTGCAAGACATGATACTCGGCAAATGGACAGCGATTGGAATAGTAAACAAGGCAGCCTTGATGAACAGCAGTGGGTTCTGCATTATGCACCGAAGATGCGAAGCGCGGAATTTGCTCGTCTGTAGCAGTGCCTAGTTGATAAGCCAATAGTTGGAAGCCATTAGGCGCTTCATCAACCACTACAAAACCTTGCCTAAGCAGCCACTTAGTATCGCTCATAAAGTGGTATTTTTTTGTGCCAACTACCGCCACTACTCCAAACTTATTACTACTTTTAGCGACTGCAATAGCTTTAACTAACAAGGCTTTGCCATGGCCTTGTTTTTTGTACTTGCCCGAAACCCAAAAGCAACCCAACGCTAAATATTGCGGGGCGACAATGGGTAGCCAAGCTTGCTCCGCTGGCTGGTATTCAATAAATACTTTGGCTCTTTCGTTTAAGCGTTGAAATACTAAACCATGGTCAAATTGCTCACTCATCCAACGTTTTTTGGCTTGGTAGCTGTCGGCACATTTCTTATCGGAGAAACCGCAACAAATGTGTTCACTATCGATGTTGTCATGGCCGAGCTGTATGTATTCCATCTACAAGTAACCTTTGCTGATAGATAACTTAACTTTATCAGCCTATACCAATGCATATTGATGCTCGATAAAAGAGCAACTTAGGTGACGCCTAATTAATAACAAAAACTATTCTAATTAAGGCTCTGATACGCACGATACAGGTCGAAAAGAACCTGAAGTTGTAGACGCTTTATAACCATCGTGTAATGCCACAAACTCTATCCCTAGTGGCCCAACAGTGTTTGACCAATACCCATAAAAAGCAGACCAACCAAATTTGACAAACATGTTCCCGTGTTCAGCAAACAATCCTTCAAGCTCAGCAGATTCAACGGGCCGCCAATTAGTTTTTGAGTCAAATGCTAGAGTATTTAGATCTGCACAATATCGCTCATATTGCGAGATACCCCCGGCCCCATTTTGAGTCATTCTTGCGTAAACACCAGGAGGCCCATAAGACCCATCTTCGGTGTAAGTGTTGTGATAAGACAGACCTGTATTATTCACTGTATTGTCTACTGTATAACCCATGGCAATAATTGCCGTTGTGCTAGGGTTATTTGTGTATAGCTTACCGGATGCATCGGGAGACACTTTGATACAATTTCCCGCAGCTGAAGCTACCCCGCATTCGGTTATGACAGGGGTTACCGTTAAGCTTTCTAATGGGCTAGTTTTACCATTTTGATTAGCACTTATGTCTGTAGAGCCCTGCATCACTGCCGTCGCAGCTCCAGCTACAACAGTAGCAACAGAGGTGTTAGTACTATTCCAAGAAGCAGTTGAGCTTATATCAGCGGTACTGCCATCGGTATAATGCCCCATTGCTGTGAAATCACTATTTCTCGTCACCATGATTGTGCTGGATGTCGAGCTAACTTGAATACTGACTAACTCTGCAGCGGTTACAGTCAAGTTAACATTATTACTATTAATACTACTCAAATTAGCAGTAATGGTAACGGTTCCTTCAAGTACCGCGGTAGCTAAGCCATTTACAATAGTGGCTATGCCAGTATTACTGCTGTTCCAGGCCACCAAGGTGCTTATATCTACAGTACTATTATCAGTATAAGTGCCAATAGCCGTGTACGTTTGGGTATTACCTTTAGCAATACTACTTGTTGCAGGTAAGATTTGTATGCTAACCAATTCTTCAGCAGTTACAGTAAGTGTAGCGGCGCTACTACGCCCGTTTAAGTTGGCGCTAATTGTAGTATTTCCTTCCAACACTGCAGTGGCCAAGCCGCCCACAACCGTTGCCGCACCTGAATTGCTGCTATTCCAAGCGACCAAAGAACTAATATTTCGAGTATTTCCGTCAGTGTAGGTGCCAGTAGCAATATATGTTTGAGTATTGCCCTTTGCCATGCTAGTTGAAGTTGGAGTGACTTGAATGCTAACCAATTCTTCAGCCGTAACAGTTAAACTAGCGTCGCTAGTAAGCCCGTTTAAGCTAGCGCCAATTGTAGCGCTTCCTTCGAGCACCGCCGAGGCTAAGCCATCCACAATAGTTGCTACGGACGTATTGCTGCTACTCCAAGCAACTAAGGAGCTAATATCTTGAGTACTTTTGTCACTATAGGTTCCGGTGGCTAAGTAGGTTTGGGTAGTGCCCTTGGCGATACTATTTACTGCTGGTGTGATTTGAATGCTAGTTAACTCTTCTTCAGTAACTGTTAGCGTTGCACTATCACTTATACCATTTAAACTAGCGCTTATTACACTTAAGCCTTCATAAACTGCAGTCGCTAAACCATTCACAATTGTAGCTACATTAGTCGCACTACTATTCCAGGCGACTAGATTGCTAATATCTGAAGTACTGCCATCTGTATAAGTTCCGGTAGCGATGTAAGCTTGAACGCTGCCTTCAGGGAGTGAGCTTAAAGCCGGAGTAACTTGAATGCCAGTTAGCTCTTCTTCTGTCACTGTTAAGGTGGCGCTGCTACTAACGCCATTTAAACTAGCACTTATAACACTTGTACCTTCGTCAACTGCTGTCGCTAAACCAGTTACAATGGTTGCAACATCAGTCGCACTACTATGCCAGGCGACTAAATTGCTAATATCTAACGTGCTGCCATCTGTATAAGTTCCTGTAGCGATGTAAGCTTGAGCGCTGCCTTCTGGGAGCGAGCTTAAAGCCGGAGTAACTTGAATGCTAGTTAGCTCTTCTTCTGTCACTGTTAAGGTGGCGTTGTTACTCACGCCATTTAAACCAGCACTTATTACACTTGAGCCTTCGTCAACAGCTGTCGCTAAACCATTAACAATCGTTGCAATTTCAGTAGCACTGCTATCCCAAGTGACTAGATTACTAATATCTTGAGTACTGCCATCTGTATAGTATCCAGTAGCGATGTAATTCTGAGTTCCGCCTTCGGGAAGAGAACTTAAAGCGGGAGTGACTTGGATGCTAACCAGCTCTTCAGGCGAGACTGTAAGTTCCGCGCTATTACTAGTTACTCCATTCAAACTAGCAGTAATAACGCTGCCACCTTCAACAATTGAAGTAGCTAAACCATTTTCTATGATTGCTACGCTAGATACACTGCTACTCCACACTGCTACTGAGCTAATGTCTAATGTGCTATTGTCAGCAAAAGTGCCTATTGCTACATACTCTAAGGTCGTTCCGCGAGCTACAACACCTTCGCTAGGAGTCAGCTGAATAGATAAGAGCTCTGCGTTTGTTACTTCTAACTCAGCCACATTACTTTTAATACCGAGTAACTCTGCGCTCAAAGTAGTAATACCAGGAGCTAAAGTTTTAAGTTCCCCCGCGTTAATGCTGACAACACTAGGAGAACCTGTTTCCCAGCTTACTTTATCTGTAATGTTCAAGACACTCTCATCAGTAAAAGTAGCTAGAGCCTGATAGCTATGTTCAATACCTACCGGCAAAATCATTTGGGCAGGAGTAAGTTGAATATCTACAAGAGTGGCAGCAGAAACGCTAATGTTAACAACATTACTTTCTACTCCATTATAGCTAGCAGTAACAATGGATGAGCCTGCTTTTATTGCGTTAGCTTTATTGCCAACTATGCTGACAATATCTTGATCGCTACTGTTTAATACTACATAGTTCGTAAGGTCTCTCGTCGTGCCATCAAACAGTGTGGCCGTAACAACTATGTTTTTACTAAACCCCCTTGGAATAGACCCTGGAGTAGAGTCCCCCTCTTCAACAAGTAACGATATTTGTAGCTTTGTCACATTTAGCTTATCGGCACTGTCAAAAACACAACCACTAAGTGACAGGGCAAAAAACATCACCGCAATATAAAACAAAGGCTTAAACATATTCACAAACTTCATATTAACAAACCTAAATTTATACTAGGTCAAGAAAATAGAACCATCAATAAATGAGAAAAACATTTATTAAACCGCAGTTTATATTGAAATATTAAGAGTTGCGCTTATTGCTAACTACATATTGGCAAGAGAACGTTGGTATTATTCTGAGCACAAAAAAGCCCCGCTAGTTACCCAGCGGGGCTTAATAAACTGAGCTAAAAACTAGCCTAAATCGATAGCTTTAACCAGCTCTGCGATAGCGTCCCAGTTTTGCTCTTTGATTAAGTTAGCAGGAACCATCCAGGTGCCACCACAAGCGAGTACCGCATTAATGCTTAGGTAGTCGTTAATGTTCTTAACTGAGACACCACCAGTTGGCATAAATTTAACGGGGTAAACGGCTGTTAAAGCTTTTAACATGCCTACACCGCCAGAAGGCTCAGCAGGGAAGAACTTCAAAGTATCTAAGCCCATTTCCATAGCTTGCTCAACCAATGAAGGGTTGTTTACACCTGGAATAATTGGCATGTTGCGTTGCTGACAGTAGCGCACTGTGGTTGGGTTAAAACCAGGGCTAACAACAAAATCTACACCTGCATCAATAGCTTGGTCTACTTGCGCGCTGTTTAGCACAGTACCTGCGCCAATTAGCATGTCTGGGTAGGCTTCACGCATGTTCGCAATAGCTTGAGCTGCAGCAGGTGTGCGGAAAGTAATTTCTGCACAAGGTAAGCCGTTATCTACCAATACCTTTGCCAATGGCACTGCGTCATCAGCGTTATCAATAGCGATAACAGGAATTACTTTAAGCGCTTGAAGTTGTTCATTTAAGTTCATGTTTTGTTCCTAGTTCTTATACCGCATCTGCGGTAAATGATAGCTGAATCTTTGGCATATGTGCGGCATCAATTACAGCACCTTTATGCTGAATTACCGTTCCTGCCATTTTATGACCGGTTAATGCGGCTTGTTCGGTATTGGCGCCATGTAAACGGGCTACCAAGTAGCCGGCTGCAAACGAGTCACCCGCGGCATTGGTATCAACCACATTAGCAACCTTTGTAGCTGGTACGCTAATGGCGCCGTCTTCAGTAACAATTAAGCAATCTTTACTGCCGCGCTTAATCACCAGCTCACTAACGCCTAATGCCAATGTACGCTCGATACACTGCTCTATATGAGCATCATCATAAATCTCTTGCTCATCATCGAAAGTGAGCATAGCAGTATGAGTACAGGCTAATACTTTTGCGTATGCATCTATCGCTTGCTGTTTACTTTGCCATAACGCTGGGCGGAAGTTGTTATCAAATACAACTTTTGCACCGTTGTTTTTACACTGAGCTAAAACTTGGAAAAGCTTCTCTTGAGAGGCTTCTGGCAGCACAGCAATGCTAATTCCCGACAAGTAAATTACATCGTAATTTGTCAGTTCTTCAATTAGAGCATCACTAGCACGCTCTAACCAAAATTTAGCTGCCGAATCATTACGCCAATACAAAAAGCTACGCTCGCCAGTCTCGTCTACCTGCACCATATAAATACCAGGTAACTTGTCTTCTAAACGCTGTACCAAGTGAGTATCAATATTGTCGGCATGCCAGGTTGCGATCATTTGCTCGCTTAAGGCATCGCGGCCAAGTGCAGTAACATAGCTAGCTTTGGCATTTTGGCTAATACGCGAAAAATAAACCGCAGTGTTTAGCGTGTCGCCACCAAAGCTTTGACGAAGGCCATTTTCTTGTTGTTGCAGTTCTACCATGCATTCGCCAACAAAGGCGACTTTTAACTCAGTCATGAATGTTTCCTCTTAAGACAAGAAGTCCTCACGCGGTGGTGAGAAACAATCTACTAATACGCTACCTTCTTCAAGCGCAACCGCACCATGCATGAAAGTACGCGGGGCGATATAAGCATCGCCTTTCTTAACTATTCTTTTTTCGCCGTTGATCTCAGCTTCAAAGCTACCCTCTGCCACGTAACCAATTTGGTCGTGAAATTCGTGGGCGTGTGGAGCGCCAATAGCACCCTTTTCAAAACGTACGTGAACAACCATTAACTGATCGGTGTGGCCTACAATTTTGCGGGTAACGCCATCGCCAAGGTCATCCCAAGGGGTTTCTGCTGAATTAAAAAATGCTGACATAATGTTTCTCGTTATGGTTAATTTTCAGTTGTGCTTAAGGTAAATCCTTATTTTACCAAGGCGAGACCTGCTCGCCTTGGCTTAAGCCTCACGCGTTTATTCCGTTGCTGATTCTGTTTTCAAATTTTTATTTGGTTTTCTAGCTGCTTGTACTAACAAGATCCCAGCTACCAACACTATGGTTCCGCACAGAACAAACAGTGCTCGACCTGATATATCGTTTGGAATCATTGCCATGGCGATGATGCCGAAACCTGCAACGCTAATTAGGTTACCCAGCATAGAACGCTGTTTAGTATCTAAGTTATGTTGCTCTTCAGTATTGGCATGCACTGGTGTATTCCAATCTCGGAACAACTCAGCCACTTCCGCTTCACGCTCTGGTGTACGACCCTTGAAGAACAAGGTAGAGCCAACAAAGAAGCCACCAGTTAGTACCACGTGAGCTGCCAGGCTAAGACCTACTTTCAAGTCAGCCCATTCGCGACCTGTAAGCGCATGCTCTAAACCAAACCAGTTTTGAATGTCGTCTGCGGTTAAGGCGATACCAAATACATAAGACACCACACCACCCACGACTAAGGTTCCCCAACCGGCCCAATCAGGCGTATTGCGGATCCACATACCCAATAACACTGGAATTAGCATTGGGAAGCCAATTAGGGCGCCAATGTTTAGTACAATGTCGAATAGGCTTAAATGACGTAGCGAGTTAATAAATAGGCCAATCGAAATAATCACTAAGCCCATAAATATCGTGGCTGCTTTACTGGCAACAATAAGCTCTTTTTCGCTAGCTGCTTCTTTACGAACAATTGGCGAGTAGAAGTTGCGAATAAAGATACCGGCGTTACGGTTAAGGCCAGAGTCCATAGAACTCATGGTCGCAGCGAACATCGCTGACATTAACAGACCCACCATACCTGCTGGCATAACGTTTTGAACAAAGGCTAAGTAAGCTGCATCGCTGCCACCAACTGTGCTGTAAGCTTCAGCAAAGTCAGGCATAAAGGCATTTACGTACCAAGGTGGTAAGAACCAAATAAGCGGACCAACAATCATCAATACACAGGCTAAACCAGCCGCTTTTCGTGCATTGTCACTGTCTTTTGCACAAAGGTAACGGTATGCGTTAATGCTGTTGTTCATTACCCCGAATTGCTTCACGAAGATGAATACAATCCACAGTAAGAAAATGCTCACATAGTTAAGGTTACTGCCCATCACAAAATCGCCATGGAAGTTACCAATAATGTTAGTTAAGCCTCCACCATGGAAGTAAGCGGCAATGGCACAGGTAATAGTTACCGCCATAATCACTAGCATTTGCATAAAGTCAGATGCTACTACCGCCCAAGAGCCACCCGTTACCGCCATTATTACCAGTACAACACCGGTGAAAATGATGGTGGTTTCCATCGGAATATTGAATACGGCGGCAACAAAAATAGCCAAACCGTTTAACCATACACCGGCAGAAATTAAGCTATCGGGCATGCCTAACCAAGTAAAGAACTGCTCTGATGTACGGCCGAAACGTTTTTTAATCGCTTCAATGGCTGTCACTACGCGAAGTTGTCGAAACTTCGGAGCAAAATAGATGTAATTCATAAAGTAGCCAAACGCGTTGGCCAAGAACAAGATAACGATGGCGAAACCGTCGCTAAATGCTTTCCCTGCTGCTCCAGTAAAGGTCCATGCTGAAAATTGAGTCATAAATGCTGTCGCACCTACCATCCACCACAGCATTTTACCGCCGCCTCTAAAGTAGTCACTGGTGGAAGATGTAAAGGTACGAAACATCCAACCTATCGCAATTAAAAATACGAAGTAGGCCAGTACAACAACGATATCAATACTCATAGCCGCCTCTGAAGGTCAAAAGTTAAGTGTGTGAAATTTAAATCCCGTTTAGTGTAAAACAATTAAATTATATTGTAATACAAAATAACCTTATGTGTGATGGAGATCCAATTATTTTTTGCTTAGTTTGTTTTGATTATTATTCGGCCAGGAAACGCAGCGCATTGCCAGACTTAATCCGCTACTCAGCTTGGTCGACGAGCAATTTAAAAGCAAAAATATATAATGTGAGTAAGTTCACTGTTTTACCTGATTAAGCTGAATTCAATCCCTATTTGTATTACTTTATAGCAATAAATTGTTCTAATGAGATTTCAAATGCTTGCGAAATTAAATGCCGTGTTACTCAATCAGCAGGAAATTGCTGAAATCAGCCAGCAGCTTAATAGTGATAGCTTGATGGGTTTAAGTTTAGACAAAATGATTAGCGATACTCAAGCTTATATGGCTAAGCCCATTGAAGTGCCTGGTCATGGTGAAGCGGGTGGCTACGAGCACAACCGTCACAAGCAGAACTATCAATATATTAACCAAGCTGGCCGCCTGTTCTTAATCACTGGCGACGAGCAATACGCGCAATACACTGCAGATATATTAAGTGAGTATGCCGATAAGTACTTGGGCTTTGGTTTCCATATTCAGCGCAACACTAACCCACCGGGTCGCCTGTTCCACCAAATCCTCAATGAGCATGTTTGGCTGTTGTACGCCAGCTTAGGCTATAGCTGCATCAAACACTGGTTAAGCGAAGAACAAGTGAAGCATATCGAAGGTCAATTATTCCAACCTATGCTAGATATGTTTACCGACAAATATGGCTTCGACTTTGACCGGATCCACAACCATGGTTTGTGGGCGGTAGCAGCCGTAGGTATTTGTGGCCTTGCCATAGGCAAACCAGAATATGTAGACATGTCGGTACATGGGATAAAAGGCGATGACGTAACTGGTGGCTTCTTAGCCCAAATTAGCCAATTGTTCGCGCCTTCAGGCTACTACATGGAAGGACCTTACTACCATCGCTATGCGATTCGCCCTTTGTGTTTGTTTGCTGAAGTATTACATCGCCATCGCCCAGAGCTAGACATTTTTAATTACAAAGGCCAAGTAATTGGTAAAACCATTAAAGCTTTGTTAGCGACCGCCTACCCTAACGGCGTATTCCCTGCATTAAACGATGCGTCATTAAGCATGGATATCAAAGATCAGGGCGTAGTAGTAGCAGTAAGCTTGGCTTACAAGCATTACGGCCACGACGATAAACTGCTTGGCATGGCTAAAATACAGCAGCAAGTTTGGTTACATGGATGTGGTAGCGCACTATCAAAGGCTTATCAACAATCAACTACCACTGCCCTTCCTCACTGGCCAAGCGTTGAGTTAAACGAAGGTCCTAAAGGTGACCGCGGTGCCCAAGGCTTTGTGCGCATGCAAAGCAAAGATGGTGACGTTAGCCAACTGGTGATGAACTATGGCCAACACGGCATGGGCCATGGTCACTTCGACACCTTAGGCATTAGCTTCTTCAACCGAGGACAAGAGGTACTAAAAGAGTACGGCTTTGGTCGCTGGGTAAATATAGAACCTAAGTTTGGTGGTCGCTATTTAGATGAAAACAAGTCTTACGCACGCCAAACCGTTGCTCATAACGCGGTGGCAGTAGACCAATCTTGTCAAAACAACTTTGATGTAGCACTGGCTGATAGCAAACACGGTATCCCCCACTTCTTTGAAGACCAAAATCCAAACCTGCAAGCGGTAAGTGCCTTTGCCGATAATTTTTACCCGGGTGTAGACCAACAGCGTAGCTTGGTGTTGATTAATGATGACGCATTAGACGCACCACTATTATTGGATGTATTCCGCTTAAGCAGTGACACCGAACATAGTTACGATTACGCCCTGCAATACCAAGGGCAAATTGTACGGTGCACCAGTAACTATCAAATGCACCAAGAGCTCGCGCCAATGGGTAACAACTTTGGTTACCAACATTTGTGGAACGAAGCACAAGGCAAAGCCTCTGAGAACAACTTAGTAAGTTGGCTACAAGGCAATAGTTACTATTCTTGGATTAGCGCCAGTGAAACAAGCGACGAGCTATTCTTCACTCGCGTTGGCGCCAATGACCCAGAGTTTAACTTGCGCAGTGAAACCAGCTTTATCTTACGTCGCCAAGCAAAATCAACGGTGTTTGCTAACGTATTAGAAACCCATGGTTACTTTAATGAAGCCATCGAAGCCAGTACCAATGCACGTGGCAAAGTAAGCCAAGTAAGCGTGCTAGTAAGCAACGACATCGGCAGCGTAGTGCAAATAATCGGTGACGGCATCAACTTCACTGTAATGATTAGTAACCAACGCAATGTAAGTGCTGATACCCAGCACAGTATAGAATTTAATCAACAAACTTATTGCTGGCAGGGATCTCTGGCTTTAGAAAAGAACCGAGGTTAATCATGACTTACCAACCATTATTGATAAGCTTTGAAGAAGCAAAAGAACTGGCCAAGCACTTAAATACTGATTCTCTAATGGGTCAGTCTATCGCTGCCGAAGTGGCAGCGCTTGAAGCTTACATGCCTTTAGGCATTGAGATCCCCGGCCACGGTGAAGCCGGCGGTTACGAGCATAATCGCCACAAGCAAAACTACATCCACTTGGACTTAGCCGGCCGCTTATACCTCATTACTGAAGACCAACGCTACCTAGATTACGCACGTAGCATGCTGCTTGAATACGCCAAGGTGTACCCTACTTTAGAGCTAAACACTAGCCGAGACACCAACCCACCGGGGCGCTTATTCCACCAAACATTGAATGAAAATATGTGGATGCTGTACGCCTCGTGTGCTTATTCTTGTATTCGTCATAAACTGGCAGAAGACGAACAGCAACTAATCGAAAACGATTTATTCAAATTAATGATTGAGCTGTTTGTTGATGTTTACGCCCACGACTTTGATATTGTGCACAACCACGGTTTGTGGGCGGTAGCAGGTGTTGGTATTTGTGGTTACGCCATTCAAGACCAAGCCAGTGTAGACAAAGCCTTGTATGGCCTTAAAGGTGATAGCGTGAGCGGCGGCTTTATTGCCCAGCTCACTCAGCTATTCTCGCCAGACGGTTACTACATGGAAGGCCCTTACTATCATCGCTTTTCCTTGCGTCCAATCTTCTTGTTTGCCGAAGCCATTGAGCGTCGCCAACCAGAGATTGGTATTTACCAACTCAAAGAACAAGTGATTAAAACCACTACTTATGCGGTAATGGCCACAGCCTTTCCAAATGGTGTTTTACCCGCACTTAATGATTCATCGAAATCCATGGACATTAATGACGAAGGTATCTTAATTGCCACTAGCATGTGCTTTAGCCGTTACCTCCGGGACGCAAACTTAGTAGCCATGGCTAAACACCAAGCTAAAGTTTGGGTACATGGCTCTGGAGCCAGCTTGTCGGATGCTAGCGAAAACGCAGCAAGCATTGGTGGCTTTAACTGGGGCAGCTTAGTATTAACAGATGGCGCCGAGGGCGACCGCGGTGGCGTAGCGATATTACGTCACCGAGATGCTCAGCAAGATGACAGCATGGCGCTGTTATGGTTTGGCCAACATGGCAGTGACCACAAGCTACATTCAGCATTAGACCACGGCCACTTTGATGGCTTGCACTTCAACCTATTCAATCGTGGCCAAGAAGTATTGCATGATTACGGCTTCGGTCGCTGGGTAAATATAGAGCCTAAGTTTGGTGGTCGCTATATTCCAGAAAACAAAAGCTACGCTAAGCAAACCATTGCTCACAATACAGTGGTAGTGGATTACCAAAGCCAAAACCAAGGTAATACCGCCACTGCTGAAGAAAAATGGGGCGAACACCACTTCTTTGTAAGTGGTGACAACAAGCTACAAGCAATGAGTGCATTTGTACGTAACTACTACCCAGGCGTAGACCAACAGCGCAGCGTAATCATGTTTGAAGTAGAGGGTTTTGCTAAGCCATTAGTACTGGATTTGTTCCGCCTAGTAAGTGAGCAAGAGCATAACTATGACTACACTATTCACTATTCTGGCCAGTTTATTCGCAGCGATTTTAACTACGAATGCAATGCTCGTCTTAAACCACTGGGCGAAAGCCATGGTTACCAGCACCTGTGGCACCAAGCAACGGCTGATGTAGATGGCTCAAGCTTAATTACTTGGTTACAAGGTAATAGCTATTACTCGATGGTGAGCTCTGCGGTAGCAAACAGCCAAGTGATTATGGCGCGCACCGGTGCTAACGATCCAGATTTCAACTTACGTAGCGAACCGGTTATATTGCTACGTCAGCAAGCTAAAGATCACTTGTTTGCCAACGTGTTCGAAACTCATGGCTACTTTAATGAAGCCATTGAAGCAAGTACCGAAGCACGCGGCCAAGTGGTGTCAGTTGAAGTATTGGCTCACAACAAAGTGGCGTCAGCGGTGGCAATTCATTTGGTGTCTGGCAAACAGATTACCGTGTGTATTTCTAACCAGGCAAACGTGAAACCAGAAACTCAGCATCAATTAGAAGTGAATGGAGAAATCCTGCGCTGGAGTGGCGCTGTTCACATAGCTTAAGCCTTTCGCTTTTTATAAAAGCCTCGCTATGCGGGGCTTTTTTGCATCTAAAAAGCACAACAAGATTGTTTACCCTCTTTGCTGTAACAAAATCTTCATTTATCACCACTCCCTTTGTACACAAGACTATTGGCCTTGAACAATTAATAAACAAGTAATTTAACCCAAATGGGGAATGGTGGAGAAATATCGCTTAGCTTACTCTTTCGTCATACCTAATTAGTAAGATATTTACCTTAGGTCACCATTTAACAAGGACTGTTATCAACGTATAGAGGTTAAAGGAATGACGATAGTATTAACGCTTTCTCTACTCACATTAATAATGTTGGCGCCGATTAAATTGGGTACTCAGGTACTAAAAATTGAGCGCTCAGGAATAGATGTTTGTTTTGTTGCTGTAATTGCTGCCATAGCCGCCAGTGTTTTTACCGAGTTGGTCATTGGCGAAGGTTTTTTCCCAACTTTGGTTGCAATAGTCATAACCAGCATTCTGTTTTCTTTAGTATTTAGAACAACCGCCGTTGCAGGCTTTGTTCTCGCTCTGTTATCAACGGCGATTCAATTTGCTTTTACCTTGGCTATTGTCGCTTTGGGCGTAATAGTCGCTTACAGCCTTTCCTAAGCTGAACCATATATACCTTAAAGGACGCTTTTGCGTCCTTTTTTCTATCCGCTAAACCTATACCAACAGGATTTTCTGTTGAGTTTTCTCGCTTCTTTATCTTTTCCCCGCTAACATAAAAATGTTAAATCATTGATCTAACGCTAGCTTGCTAAATAACCAAGATATTCAGGGAAGAAATGAAGAAAACAGTACTTAGTATTTTGCTGCTAACGCTATCAAGTACGAGCTTGGCAGAGCAAGACAGTGGACCTAGATTAGTTGCCTATCGTGATACCTATATCCTACTAGGAAAATACAACCCTAACCCACCCAGTTTAGGTGATTACTCTTCGGTATTAGCCACTAAAGAAGGCGAAAACGGTGGAGGTATCGATAACCTAGAAACCGAATTTCAGATAAGTGGCAAGCTCATCGTAGCTGAAAGCCTGTTAAGTAAAAGAGACTACTTTAGCATTGCCTATACTCAGCAAAGTTTTTGGCAAGTATACAACAAACCTTTCTCATCCCCTTTTCGGGATACCAATTACGAACCAGAACTCATTTACACTTGGCGGCCAGACCAATTTAGCATCGACAAAAACCGCTGGCTATTGCGCGCAGCAAGCCTTGGTTTTAGCCACCAAGCTAATGGCTCTTACGGTGAGTTTGATCGTTCATGGGAGAGAATTTACGCCCAGTTTGATACCTCCTACAACGACTGGTTAATCACCTTTAAACCTTGGATCCCGGTAGGACCCGAAGTGAACAACGGCGGTGATTTTACTGATTATTATGGCTATGGTGAACTCACCCTTGGCTACCTGTTTGGTGATGACCAATGTAACCACCGCGTCACAGCAATGGGTCGCAATAATCTGCAATCAGACAATAAAGGCGCTGTAGATTTACGTTTTTCCTATTGCATTAGCCCCGCATTTTCTCTCTACGCCAAATATTTTAATGGCTATGGTGAGTCAATGCTTGACTACAACATCCACAACCAGTCTTTCGGCCTAGGTGTTGCGCTTAATCGAATTGGCGACCGACGAGAAATGATGTCAACAAGCAGCCAATGGACCTTTGCTGGTATGAGCATGTTTAGAGATAGCTATATTCTGCCTTTCAAATACAACCCCTCGCCTGCCATTCCCGATTTAGCTGGCGGCGTTCCCGGTCAACAACCGGAAAAAATGGAAGTGGAGTTTCAGTTTAGTTTTCGTCTTACACTGCCCTTCACCCTATTTACCGACAGCGATAATTTGAGCTTTGCTTACACCCAGCAAACCTTCTGGCAACCTTACGAGCGCTCTGGTGACGCTATTCGTGAAACCAATTATGAGCCTGAATTTTTCTATCAGTGGAATAGCAGTGCAGAGCAGCGTTCAGCTTGGTCACCAGAATGGATGCGTTTTGGTTTAGTGCATGAGTCAAACGGACAAACACAAATTCGTTCGCGCTCGTGGAACCGCATTTATGGCGAATTTGGCTTTGACGCTAAGCCCGTTAGCGTAGCGATAAAACCGTGGTACCGCATCAAAGAAGATGAATCGGAAGACGATAATCCCAATATGGAAGATTACTATGGCTACGGTGAGTTAACAGCTAGTTGGCAGGTAAATGACCGACACCGCTTAAGCTTTTTGGGACGAAATAACTTTAAAAAAGACAATAAAGGCGCTTTAGATTTACGCTGGTCTTACGGCATAACTCAAGAATTAGCCTTATACCTTAAATACTTCAACGGTTATGGTGAATCCTTAATTGATTACAACAAACATAATCAAAGTTTGGGTATTGGTTTTGCCATCAATAACTAGGCAATTATTGAGCCTAGCGCTCACCCTTTGATTAACCAACCAAAAGACTGCCGCAAAAATTGGGTAGCATTTTCTTGGATAATTTCGCCATGCGACATCACCAAGGTAGTTGCTTGCCAACTGAGTATCTGCTGTAAATGCTGGCGTGCAGTTGCCTTGCCAAACATAAAGCTTAACCGCCAGTCCAAAGGCATTTTTCCGTTTGGAGCCACTATTCCGGTTAGTTTAGCCAATATTCTTTGCCACCAATTAAAGCTACTTGGGTTAAAGTTTTCAACTAAATCGGTGACGACTAAAACACCGGACATTGGGTGGTAAAAAACGCATTCCTGCATAAGTGGAGAGCCGGTAAAAAGCACTTGTTTAATCTGCTCTTGCCAAGGCCACACTTCACTAGGGTTGTTGGTTAAGGCACCATCGAAATCCAAGTCATTACGCTTAATAATTAATTGCTCGGTGCCATACAAGCGAGCACCAGGGAACTGCTGTTGCCAGGGCTCAATAAACAAATGATGCAGGTGATTTGGCGCAATCAAATACTTAACCTCTCCTAACAAGGCTATATTTTCCAGTAACTTATCGTTTAAGGCTATTGGGCTGTGGATCCAAAGCTGGCGATTATCGAGGCAAATAATGGTCATGCGGGTAGAGTAAGGCAAACCTAAAAAGGGCACACAAGGCCCCTCTACAATCCAAACATTCTCTGCAAGTTGCTGCATGTCACTCCCTTTGGCTAGGCGCTATCTCTATAGTTTGTCCATTTACAGCCAAATAAGTTCTTGAAAGTATGAAATAAACATCAAGAAATTTGCATAAAGGAATGAGACAGCAAGAGACTGATGGAGAACAGCTGAACGCTGTTAAAAAACGCAAACAGTCTCCATGTCATTCAGTGGCAGTTTTTATGGCATATACTGCCTTAACAGCATATCAGCGGTGGGCAAATTGTTTGTCGTGGTTTAGCCGAGCCGGTGTTGGCTTTTAGTCTACGTTTAGTCAGCGCTGTCTATAGATTGATTAAGCGGTTTTGGCTCTCTGATTAAAATACGGGCGGGATTACCTACTGCAACAGCGTGTTCCGGCACATCTTTAACCACAACTGCACCAGCCCCAACAGTAACGTTGTTACCGATGCTAACATCACCCAAAACAACAGCACCGGCAGAAAGCCTCACTTTATTACCGATAGTAGGAACGCCAGCATCATTACTTGCTCCCCCCTTCGCACCCACGGTTACCCCATGGTATATGGTTAGGTCATCGCCATATTGAGCTTTTTTATTTAGTACTATATTGCCAAAGTGAGGCAAAAATAGGCCTTTGCCAATTTTGGCCGCGCGAGGAATTTGCACACCTGAGACAATACGAATCACTTTATAGAGAGGAATAGAGAATAGCTTTATCAAAGGATTTTTGTGGGTAGCTAAACGGTAGAACATGACAATAATGAAGGTACTTCTTAGCAGTAACCAAAGCCAACGTTTAACTAGAGAATACCCTTCCAGTTCATGCTCAAACACATAAACTGAATAATCTTGTTTTAACTCTTCCATGCATAAGTCCATTTAACAATTAGTGAAAACTTCAAGCTCCAGCTCAAGGCACAATATACCGTAGTTACTGTTGATATGTTTAGATTCTTTAACACAAACAAAAATGCCGACAATCATATTGTCGGCATTTTAGATGAAACAGTAATCTGTGTTAAGCAGCTGTATCTGAAGGTAAACGGTGATTGCTGTTATTTAATAGCGCTAAGTTTGCTTCACGAGCTTTTTCAGCATTACCCGCCATAATGGCATCATAAATTGCTTTATGCTCATCGATACAGGTGCCACCCTCTTTTGACGAGTGGTCAATAAAGCCAATAAACATAGTGCGTAGCACGTTAGCAAAAGGTATATAAAAGCTATTTCCGGTAGATAGGAATACTAAGCGGTGAAACTCCATATCTACATCAGTCCAAGAGTTAACTTCATCTACGCCAGCTGCAACATCAGACATTTGCTGGAACACTGCCGACAAACTCATACGTTGCTCAGCACTTGCATTTCGCGCCGCTAAAGCAGCCGCTTCAGGTTCAATTGCTCTACGTAAAGCCAAAAACTCTTGGTAAGATTTTTCAGTGTTGCTTAAACCCATCATCCAATCGAGTAATTGAGAGTCTAAGAAGTTCCAGTATTCACGGTCACGTACTCGTGTGCCAATTTTAGGGCGAGACTCTAATAAGCCTTTAGAGTTAAGCAATTTAATCGCTTCACGCAATGCTGTGCGGCTAACACCGAACTGTTCACACAGGTCTAGCTCACCGGGAATAATACTGCCCTGAGGCAGGCTCCCCGACAAGATGCCGCGAGCAATCTCTCTCGCAACTTGCAAATGAAGACTGCGAGACGCCCCCTCAATTTGCATAAATTCGTTAGACATAAAATAACCTTAATTAAATATTGTGTTAGCAATAACCAATCAAAAAGATTTGTCATTGCTAACACAACTTATTATACATTTAGTATGACTAATACTACCCTATTTGTAGTAGACCAGATACAAAAAAAGCCGTCAAATGTAGGCTTGATCGCTATATTTGTAACACTTAAATACTAAAGTCTTAGCTATTTGCCGTAGAAAAAACATCAACAGCATGTCTTCAGAGACTAAAAAAGCCACACTTAATTTAAGTGTGGCTTTGTATTTTTAAGGCGCTAGAGGCAGCTATTAGATACCTAAAGCTTGTCCGCCACCGATCTGCACAGTTTCAGCAGTGATGAATGAGGCATCTTTGCTTACTAAGAAAGAAATTGTAGAAGCAACTTCTTCTGGCTGACCTAAGCGACCCAGTAGAATGCTATCTTTCCATGAAGCAAATACTTCAGGCTTAGTTTCTTTAATTTGAGCGTGGAATGGCGTATCGATTGTACCCGGAGATACGGCATTAACTCGAATACCCGCTGGCGCTAATTCTTTGGCCAAAGCGCGAGTTAAAGTATGTACAGCCCCCTTTGAAACGCCATAAATTCCTGCGCCTGGGCCACCTGCATTCCAACCAGCATTAGAGGTGAAGTTAATGATTGAAGCATTCTCGCCTTTTTTCAGGAATGGAATTGCCGCACGCGATACGAAAAATGCACTATCTAAATTAAGGGCCATTACAAAGCGGTAAAACTCAGTAGTCATTTCTTCCATTGGGCTACGACCGCCTAAGCCGCCAGCGTTGTTTACCACTACATCAATTTTGCCAAATTTTTCGCCGATCTTGCTCACATTGCTAGAAACTGCAACTTCGTCAGTCACGTCAAAGCCATAGTATTCGGCTTCAATACCCAATTCTTTTAATTGAGCGATACGCGCAGCGCCAGCTTCATCTTCGATGCCGTTCAATACAACGGTATAGCCATCTTCACCTAGGCGTTTTGCTACTTGAAAACCAATTCCACCGGTTGCTCCGGTAATTAATGCAACTTTATTAGACATATCTACACTCTCAATTAATGGTTAAGTAAAGTTAGAGAGCCAATGGCCTCTTTAGTAATACAAATAGATTACACCCTTAATATTTGTATTACAAATACAGAGATCACACTTTAGAAGTTATAGCGTAGTCCTACACGGCTTCTTAGTTCTCGTTGACTAGATTGGTTAGAAACGGAAACGTCACCAAATTCTAACCACGGCGTCCAACTGCCCATGTTGTAATGAATGGTAAAATTGTTTTCATAATTGGTTCGATCATTGTTGTAGAGATGATATTCGGAATTATCCGAATAGTAGTAGTTCCCCTCTAGGCCAAAGGTCCATTGCTGATACTTGTAACCAATATTGGCGGTATAGCGATGGCGGTATTTTTTAATATCTTCGCCGGGTTTTACGTCAAGTCGATAACGGCCACTTACTGACAGACCTTTCACTTTCTCTGGGGTGTAGGTTAATCGCAGTTGCGGTTTATAGGTAGTACCTGATTGACCAAACTCGATGGGCATGCCTGGAATGAGTGCCCACTGGTCGTTAATTTTATAGCGGTAGCCAAGGTCGATTTCAGATCCGTTTGATTGTAAGTCTTCCATGAATTTGCCCTCTTCACCTTTAAATTTAAGCTCTAAAGCCATAGAGAAATTATTTTCAAAGGTATGGGCCATCTTTACTCGGCTAGCATGCTGCTTAGTATCGCTTTTGTACTCGTGGCGAAAATCTACTGAGGTTGCTAATGCATTCACACTCAGCAAACAACCACTACTCAATAACACTGCTAGACTGTATGATTTCATGTTCTGAACTCTATATTTAGTTAAATAATTTGTATTACAATATCATTTAACTAATTTTAATATACTAAACAGCTCAAAATGTGATCAAAAACCAGAACAGACAAACAAAATGTCTATCAGATCACTATAAACAGCCATAAAAACCACACGCAACAACAATAGCGAGATAAAAATTCACACGTGATATAGAGTGAAGTTTTATATACTTCATTCCAGAGTACCAACAGCTAACGCTAAGCCTTGCGAATTACTCACAGTGTGTGAAGAAGATATTAAGCGGGTTAAAAGTGACGGAACCACAAAAAGCAAAATGCACCCTGTTGGGTGCATTTTTATTAAGTATTAATCAAAACCGGCTTTTACTACTACCATTATATTACTTATCCGCTGGTCGGCGATGTTTCCATTTATATCTAGCTAAGCAACAGAAGGTGATTGTGAAAGACCGAAGTAGCGCTGTTAATAAACCCTCACTTAAACAACAGCGAGGGTTTATTGTTTGAGCAACGTTTAGTTAACAGTAAAGCCAAATGCTGCTGCGCGTGCTGCTACTTCTTCAGCTGTTAGCGTATCTATCCAGAACGCAACATTATCAATAGCGCCTTCAAGGTTTTTCTGGTCACTATTTGCACCACCACCTATATATAGCTTATCACTTGAACTTGCATTAGGCAGGAAGTCAGTAACCTCTTGTGTCGCATCTTCAACACCATTTACATATATAGTTGCAGTTGTACCATCGTATGTTGCAACAATATGAGTCCATGTATCATCTTCAAGTGGAGTTTCTCCAATTACTGAAGTTGAACCTGAACCGTTATAGATTCTCAAGCGTGGAAGTAGAGTACCCTCGTCAATAACCAATTTGTAGCCTTGGTTACTATCAACATTCTCTATCAACTGTAAATCTTGTTGAGCATCGGAGTTAAAAGCAGCGTCAGTTGATTTGAATAGAATTTCAAAAGAAATAACACCATCAACACCAGCTAGTGGGCTCGTCGTCATATCTACATCGTTAATATAATGGTAACCAAAGTTTCCACCTACTGACTGAGTGATTTGAACAGCACTTCCGGTATCAAATGCTCCAGTAACTACCTCACGAGGGTTATCACTAGATTTGCTCATGCTTAACGAGTAATCACCAATTGCGGCATCTCCATCAACGGTAGAAAACTCCCATTGGTAGTTAGCAGCAGGTACATCTGGATCTACTGGTGGATCTACAGGCTCTTCTCCATCGGCAAACATAGATGCGCGTTCAGCAATTTGAAGTGCATCTAGAGCCTCACTCCAAGTTGCAATGTTATCTACAGTACCTTTAAAGTTTCGGTCTTTACTGTTTGCACCACCTAAGATGTAAAAATCATCTTCTGTGTTGAAGCCGTAATCAACTGAAACATCGCGAGAATTATCTAATTCACCGTTAACGTAAATTTTAATAGTTCCTGATTCACCATCATCTGCATCATACACGGCAGCTAGGTGGTACCAATTTCCAGTTTCGAAATCTGTTGCGGCGGTTACTTCAACAGTATCACCACCAGCGCCATAAAGCTTAAAGCGAATGGTTTGGTCTGCAGCTACATAGAAGTTAAAGCCTTTATCATTGTTGCTGGTTTCAGCAAATTGAACAATTTGCATGTTTTCAGTAGCAGCAGTGTTGGCATTGATTACAGCTTCTAATGAGAAAGAAGGTGACTCTTCTGTAGACAGGGTATCTGAACCGTAAGTTACACCCTCAACAATTTCTGAAGAATCATATTTCAAGTAACCGTAAGCACCTGAACCCGCATCAAACTGATCAAAAGTAATCGCCGTATTATCAACGCCACCCATACCAGCCGCAGCAATGAAGTCTACGTCTTCAGATGAAGCGTAGATGTCATTGGCTGCAGTACCAGTGTCAGACGCGAAATCTCCGTTTGAGAATTGGTATTCGTTCACCGCGTCAGGGATTTCAACTCCAGGGCCTTCTTCTTGTTCAGCAGCGTCAATAGAATCAAGCACAGTTTGGTCTGTAATCTCAGCGCCACTGTCGGTGTACTCTACAGAGTCTTTGGTATAAGTAATTGATAAAGCGCCATCAACTACTTCATAAGTACCATCAACGTCGCCATAAGTAATTTCTGTTTCTGACACGGTATAAGCTTGCTGGCTATACGTGTAGAGATCGTCGGTTTCGTTGTAAGTATAAACTTTGAGAATATCATTTTCGAAGTAGTAAACTTCTGGGTATTCTGCAGATGTAGGTGCTATTAGTGAGGTGTCGCTTGTAATATTCCAAGTCACTTCTTCAATAGCATAAGTAGGCTCAGCTGGTGGAACGTATACTTCTGGCGCTTCAAAACAGCCAAACATAAACGTTGTGCTCATAGGGATTAGCAGCAGCTTAGACGGTTTCATTTAAACCTCCTTGTAGGTATAAATAATATTATTGTAATAGTTAAAATACTAATTTTGCTAAGGTCATCCGTGGTTAAACAGTCCGAAACCTATTTAACGAATTACAACCAGATGACTTTCCTTTCCAGACTATTCGCTCTCTTAAATGATTAGCCGGCGATAAGTTCCCATTTAAACCTCCTAACTACGGTAAAAATGATCATATTGTATTAGTAATACAAAACTATAATGTGGCAAAAGATTGTGATTGTAAAGTGACCGACTTCGCACTATTTGCGATTAATCTTTTTGTCTTCACAAGTCGTAGAAATTAGATAAATGCAGATCGAAGATTGAAAGTATTGATATCGCTAGGAACGAACTTATTAGGCAGATCATCGAGCAAAATAACTGTCTAATTACTTAATAAGTAGTGACTTTGAACAGTCTTAACATAGAGGACTGAACTCCTGCAACACGCTAGATAGCGGAGAGCTAGCGCTACAAGGAGCTGACTTAACACTAAGTGAACTTTACTTATTCTTGAATCATTACATAAGGAGAGTTCCAGATAATAATTGCTGCTTACTTACGCATTGATCATACAAATAAGCTATATCTTTAATAAAGTTGGACGGCATAACTATTATTGCTATTACTGGTTTAACGCTAACAAATTTTCTTGTGTAACGCGCTTGGCTTCACTAAATTGGCTGAAATGTAGCATAGCTTAAGTAAAACAAGATCAAAATCACAGACAGCTGTTTAAAAAACAGGCTTTAATTGTATGACTATTTGAGCTTAAGACTTAAGTAGCATAAAGGTGCGATAGTGATTACACGCTAATTGCCCAAAATATAATAAGAAAGATATACATCGTTAAAACCTTCCTTGCTTTGTTGTCGGAACTGTTGGTTTTAACTATTAAACGCGAGAATAAGGACAACATTATGATTTTTGTAGGAATATTTCTGGCATTAGTCGCCTCTTACTTAGTAATAATCGACGTAGCAGCCATACTAAAAAACCACCATTAAGTTAACAATATGAATAAGACTAACCTTCTAGCCGACGCTGTTTGTCGGTTAGAATATTCTTAAGAATTCTTCTACACCCTTTCATTGTAAGCCTATTTCCCAACCACTCAATCAAACTAACTCTGCTAATCAAAGATTTTTTCCGACTCGCCCTAAAAATAACGCATACTTAATTCATCGTTTAGTTACTTGATATATTATGGACTTAGAAGAAATCTATCGTCGCGACCTAAACTTGCTCGTGGCCTTAAAAGTGCTTATCGAGGAAGGTAGCGTAAGTAAAGCCGCGGTACGCTTAAACCTTAGCCAATCGGCAATGAGTAGAGTATTAACCCGCCTTCGAGATTTACTCAAAGATCCCTTGTTTATTCGCCAAGGGCAAGGCTTGGTGCCAACAGAGCGAGCCATTGAACTAAATCAGGAATTACAAGGCCCCTTAGAAAATCTGCGCCAGTTACTTAGCCCCACGGTGTTTAACCCGGCTGAATGTAGCCAGCATTTCACCATAGCTACCACCGATTATGCGATGCAAACCATATTGCCCTTTGCCCTAGCAAGGATCTATCAAGAAGCGCCCAACATCTCCCTTGAATTTGCGCCGCTACAGCATGAGCAACTCGCCCAACAATTATCAGCAGACGGATGTGATATGGCGATTTGTCGCCCTACTCAGCCAGTAGCTCCTCTGACTAAAGAGAGCTTGGGTTTAGTGAGTGTGTTTTGTTTACTCGCTAAGCATCACCCATTAGCAAATAAAGAGCTCACTCTTAAAGAGTACTTGGCTTATCCACATGCAATGATAGCCATTAGTGATGGAGTAAAAAGCTTGCTGGACGAAGCATTGTCAGATCAACACAAACCTCAACTGCTACTTCGCGCTTATCACCTGGAAGCCGCTCTTGCGATTTGCGAGCAAGTACCGGTGATTATTACTGTTCCTGCTGACTTAGCCTACCTAGTCGCTGAAAAGAACCAACTTGTAGTTAAACCCCTACCATTTGAATTTAAGCCTTTTGACTACTCCTTGTTATGGCATCCTCGCTGCGAACACTCGGCAGCTCAAATTTGGCTGCGCAATGTAATTAAACAAGAATGTAGCCGTTTAATAAGCAAGCGAGTGCAAGACATGGGACTAATAGAATAAGCGCTCAGCAATCAAAAAAGAGCAATAAAAAGCCGGCCCCTAGGCCGGCTCAAGCGTCAAAAGCTATGCCTTATAACTTGATGACTACTCGACCAGTGACTTGACCATTGGTTATGGCTTCAGCGTATTCGGCAACTTGCTCTAATTCTACTTCGGTACACGCTTGTTGGTAGTAGCTGTCTGGAAGCAACTCTGCCAAACGCTGCCAAGCTTTTATGCGTTTAGCACTTGGGCAACTCACAGAGTCTATGCCTAACAAGCTAACGTTACGCAAAATAAACGGCATTACCGTTGTTGGTAAATCAAAACCGCCCGCTAAACCACATGCGGCAACGGCGCCATTGTAATCCATTTGTGCAAGCACCTTTGCCAATACCTTGCTACCCACGGTATCTACGGCACCAGCCCATACTTGTTTTTCTAAGGCGCGCGCTGGCTCTTCAAATTCACTGCGGTCGATAATTCGGCTAGCACCAAGTTCTGTGAGTAAGGTTCCATTTTGCTCTATTCGGCCGGTAACTGCGGCTACTTTGTAACCTAACTTAGCCAGTAAAGTAACTGCTACCGAGCCTACCCCGCCACTGGCACCAGTTACCAAAATTTCACCTGATTCTGGCATGATGCCAGCATCAACTAAAGCTTGTACACACAACATAGCGGTAAAGCCTGCAGTACCTACCATCATGGCTTGTTTACCACTTAAACCCTCTGGCAAAGGCACTAACCAATCAGCTTTTAAACTGGCTTTCTCTGCCATTCCGCCCCAATGCCCTTCTCCAACTCCCCACCCTGTAAGCACCACTTTGTCGCCAGCAGCGTAACGAGGGTCGTGAGATTGCTCAACAGTACCGGTTAAATCGATACCGGGTACCATGGGGAAATTTCGAACAATCTTGCCTTTACCGGTAATGGCGAGGCCATCTTTATAGTTAAGTGAGGAGTAATCAACGTTTACAATTACGTCACTCTCGGGCAAATCGGCATCATTAAGTTGGCGAATGCTAGAAGTGGTTTGTTTCTCAACTTGATCGAGAACGAGTGCCTTAAACATAGTAGTGCTCCGAGTTAGTAAGCAAAATTAACAAATAATAGTGTAGCTGCTCTAGCTCTATGTATTAAATGAATTTTTGTCATTTAATACATGTACAACACACATATTGACTAAAGTTTAGTCACCCCGACAATCAACATTGCTAGGTTAGCAGGTTTACTTGGATAAAAGAGCTATCTAATTGATCCAGCTTTTGTTTTGCTAATCGAATGCACTTACCACATGTACTGCCCAAGTGTTTTGCTTGTTTAAGCTGTTTAACCGTCTTTAAGCCTTGCGCATAACTGTTTGCCAATGCTTCATCGTTAATCTGTTCACATAAACACACCCACATAAGTTTGCTCCTGTATTAAAAAACTACAGCAACAGTAAATCAACGCAAAACAGCTAAGCAGTTACACACCGGAGCGTTAACTAGAGAGTAAAATCACAGAGGGGTAACTTTAGGTAACACATAAGCAGAAATAAGCCCTTAAGCAATTGTTTTAAAATGAGTAAACCGTAATTTACTCAACAACTGGATGCTTGCATCAGAGAATATGTCACTCAATATTTACTGAGACATCATCATGCAAAGCGCACACATTTTGGTTTGTTTATCATTGTTAGCAACTGGGCTAAGTAACAGCTTGCAGGCGCAACAATATACTGACTTGTCCAAACAGGTTTCCCCCTATAACCGTAAACCCATGCTGAGTGATGTCGATGAACTAGGTAATTACCAAGACATGAAACGTTACTTATCGGTAAATCATGGCTTGGATTATCAAATCCAAATTGCGCCGATTGCTCAAACCGATGGCAACGGCAATAACTACTTAGATAATGAAACCGACTTGATCATTACCAAGCGATTTTGGGATAACCAACAAGGTTACGGCAAGCTAGTGTTTGCTGGGGTGATGGTTAACATGCTGAATAACAGCTATACCCGCAAATTTGCTGACGATGTTGGATTAGGGCCTAGCCAACCTAACGGTGGTATGACGGGACCAGACCAAAACATCACCGCAATTAACGGCCTTTGGTGGGAACATAGCTTACTTAATCATGGACTCACCTATCGCCTAGGACACCTTTACACCACCCGACTTTGGGCTACCAACAAATACCTAAGTGATGACCGTAGCACCTTTATGGCCTCGCCATTTTCACACCAAGGTTTAAGTTGGACTAGCGGCCAACGGGCCTTAGGAGGCACATTGTCGGTACAAAACCAATGGGCTTATGCTCAGGTGGGATTTAACGATGCGAAACCTAACGGCAAAGACATCGATATTCGTAGCTTCAGCGACGGAAAATTTGTACGCCACCTCGAGCTGGGGCTAACACCAAGTTTTGATTTTGGTGAAGGCGAATACAAAATAAGCCTTGCAGACATCGACGATACAAGTAGCTCGCATACCTCGGTAAATGACCTAGAGGCTAACAGAGCGGGTCAAACTTTATCGGTGAGTATAAGCCAAGACTTTGGAAACCTAGGTGTATTTGCTCGCTATAACCGCTCTTATCAACGTTACGCAGCAAAAACCAAAGCGGTTGCTGTAGCTGGCCTAGTGGTAAATGATTTATTAGATAACCAAGATGTATTAGGCATTGGTTACGCTGAGGTAGAGCCGGTAGATAGGATCCGTAAACAACATGGCAACGAGAAATCTATCGAGATTTACTACGACATTAAGCTGACTAATCGCTTAAGCATTGCGCCTGATATTCAATACTACTTTACTAAGGCTGCCACCAAAGGCGTAAACACTGCTGGAGACACCATATTTGGCTTACGCTTACGCTATATGCTTTAAGGCTTATAAAGAAACATTGTCGGCGCAAATTATAGTGGGCTCCCATAAAACGCTGTTACACGTTGTTTGGTCTTTTAAGA
This sequence comes from Agarivorans sp. Alg241-V36, assembly GCF_900537085.1. NCBI lineage: Bacteria > Pseudomonadati > Pseudomonadota > Gammaproteobacteria > Alteromonadales > Alteromonadaceae > Agarivorans > Agarivorans sp. Alg241-V36. The sequence goes on from NZ_UNRE01000003.1 coordinate 438,590, forward strand.
TGCCATGAGGAAGCCGCTGGGCGGCTTCCTTATTTATGGTCACTTCGTTTAACCCTTGTTCCGCATGGGCATAAATTTTGGTGCCGCCTTGCAGTTTCCAATAGATGCTTGAATCGTTATCACTGGCACAGATTTTTATCTCACAAAGCATCAGCTTTAGCTCATCGCCTTGATAAACTCGGCAATCAAACGCATGTCTATCACAAGCTGAATTTGCTGAGATGCTTTGAAACAGCGCGAGTATCATTACTAAAAGCTTAAACAACCAAGTCCCCTAAATACTATTAAGAAATAGTATCCCCTGAGGGCTTAATGTTCTTAAAGCTTTCTCGTGGCGCATTAGCGGTCGAAAACCTAAATACATTTTTGTCGACATCGCGATGAATGGTGATATCGATATAGGTGGTTTGGTTTGCGGCGCACACTTGATCGATGGCTAAACCTTCTGAGCGGAACTGAGTATTGGTGTAAAAAGAGAATCCTTTGTTTGGCCTAGCCATAACTTGCAGCCCAAAACAATTATCTTTAATTTGTGACATCTTTTCAGCGTCAATGTAATACACCAAGCTATGGGTAGCTTGATTCATTTGTTTGTCTACAAAAAAGCCTTCCGGTAACTGATGCGGCTTATAACCTTTGCCAGCTAACAGTAATACATCGTAGTTTTCATTATGAATATGCTCACCGGTTTGGTCTCTCACGCGCACCACCAACATGCAGTATTTACCAATGGTTTGCTTTTTACCAAGCGGTACTTTGGCTTGCTCACTTTGGCTTAATTGGCTTAGCTCAGCACTGCGTTGTTGGTAATCATTAGCACTACTAACTTGCAAACAGGCTATCACTTGGTCAACCACAATATGGTGATTAGCAGAGCTGGCTTTGTTAGCCATAATGCCCATCTTTGGTCCCGAGTGACTAAATTCACTCAATATCCCAATAGGCACTTCGGCGGGACGCCGCACTGGCTCAATCTCGCTAGGCTTTAAGCGATAAGCCTTGCCCTGAAAACCGTTCAGCTGCTCCTCAGATTGCTCAAGCGCCAAATAGCGGTAATTCATATTGGCACCCGCTACCCGCACCACTCCGTCGGAGCCAGACTCTACCAAGTAGCCGTTTAGAAAGTCGTAAAATTTGGTATCGATACCTTGGCCACTTAATACAAAGGGATAAAAGCTGTTGCCAACGTAGTCATAAGCCATACCGTTTTCGTTTAGTTGCCACTGCCCTTGGCTGCCCAAACTTAACCAATCTAATACTCTTTGCCCTGGCTCAACACCGGCAAACCAAGATTTAATTCGGCCCACTCGTTGCTTACCTAAAACCGCTAAACTAGAGCCATGGTTCGCTGGCGCAAGCATCACTAAGTGCTTCAATGGTAAAGAGGCTAAACCTGCAGCACCGTAATACTTATCAACCCATGAGCGCACCACCGGCCCACCGGTAGAATGGGTGATACAAGAGAACTCTTGAATACCGCTTTCATTACCAGGCAAATCTTGCAAAGCCTGTTGCATGGCACGCGATATGTCATCCATTGAGACTTCATCGTGAAAACTTATGTATTTGCCTAAGTAGATATGCTCTAAATCGAGCTGCAAACCAGCGCTACTGGCTTTAGCCACTAACGACTGCGGAAGCTCACCATAAGTGGAAGTATTGGTGACACTCCAGCCATGCACAAAAATCAATTTCATCGTATTACGTCCATGTAATTTAAATAACTAATTCAAAAGCTTAGTTTTTCCAGCAAACGATTGTTAACCGTAAGTTAAAAAAAAGCAATCACCCTTTTACACTTATGCATAGCCTAGGTAAGCCAATAGCAAAGTGCGATTAAATTAGCATGAAAAGAAACAATAAGGCTGTAGTAGATAGTGGACAGAATAAACAATGCACAGTTAAGGTTTAGCTTAAGGCTTACGCAGTGCAAGCACTAAGTTTTGAACTGAGGCTGGCGCTGCTTTAGTAAAGCGCTGAACGATAAACACAATCGAAAAATTTGCTAGCATTCCCAGAGCGCCTATTCCCTCAGGCGAAATCCCCCAAAGCCAGTACTCTGAATGATTAAGAGCGGGTGATACAAATTTAAAAAAGCCTACGTAAGTTAAAGTGATACACATGCCAACAAGCATCCCGCAAATAACCGCTGTACGCCCAATAGACTTAACAAATATACCCAAAACAATAGCAGGGAAAAGCGAACTAGCAGCCAAGCCAAATGCTATAGCAACGACTTCTGCGACTAAGGCCGGTGGGTTAATACCTAAATAACCAGCTGCGAAAATGGCTACAATTGCGCAGCAGCGCGCCAACTTTAGCTCCTGTTTATCACTAAGCTGTTTTTGCCAAGTTTGTTTGACTAAATCATGAGATATGGAGCTGGCGATCACAAGTAATAGCCCCGCTGCGGTAGACAGTGCCGCTGCTAAGCCCCCCGCAGCAACCAAGGCCACCACCCAATTAGGCAACTGCGCTAATTCCGGTGATGCCAACACCACTATATCTTGGTTAATGGTGACTTCATTGCGCTGATCTCCCGAGTAAAATAAGCGACCATCGCCATTTTCATCGCTCCATTCCACTAGGCCAGCTTGTTGCCAATGAACTAACCAGCTGGGCTGCTGTTCTTGCGCAATTCCGCGTAAATCCAAACCGTTGATAGACTCAATAAGATTTACTTTTGCAAAAGCTCCCACCGCTGGCGCTGCGGTGTATAACAAAGCAATAAAGGCTAGCGCATAACCGGCAGATGCCCGAGCTTCACCTACTTTAGCTACAGTAAAAAACCGCACGATTATATGCGGTAATCCAGCGGTTCCCATCATTAACGCAGCAGTGATAAACACCTGGTCACTAAGGTTTCGAGTACCGTTAGTAAACGTCGAAAAACCTAGTTCTTCGGATAAACCGTCAAGCTTATCCAGTAAGTAAATGTTTGGAGTACCGGTAATATTGCTGCCTAAGCCAAACTGTGGAAAAACCTGCCCAGTTAAGGCTATCGATGTAAAAATAGCCGGGACTAAAAAGGCAAAAACTAATACACAATATTGAGCTACCTGAGTATAGGTAATGCCTTTCATCCCTCCCCACACGGCATAAAAAAACACAATTGCCATGCCGAGCAAAATACCCAGATTAACGTTCACCTCTAAAAAACGCGCAAACACCACACCTACGCCGCGCATTTGTCCAGCAACATAAATAAACGAAATAAATACCGTACAAATTACCGCTAGCACTCTGGCCCGCTTTGAGTAATAGCGCTGGCCAAAAAAGTCGGCAACCGAATATTGGCCGAATCTATGTAAGTAAGGCACTAAACACACAGCAAGCAATACGTATCCGCCTGTCCATCCCATTAAGTAAACGGCGCCGTCGTAGCCGAGAAATGAGATAACCCCCGCCAATGAGATAAAAGAAGCTGCCGACATCCAGGTCGCTGCGGTGGCCATGCCATTGGTAAGCGGATGAATGCTGGCATTAGCAATATAGAAGTCTTGGGTATTGTTAGCTTTAGCCCAAATAGCTATCACCATATACAGCGTAAAACTAAGCGCGACGAACAAGGAAGTCCAAGTTTGAATGTCCATACCAAGCAATATTTACCCTACTGGAGCTAAGATGCTGATAATCGAAAACTGACACCAACAAATCAGACCAAAAGTTAACAATTTGTTACATGCTAACTTAGGGCGCATTTAGCCACTTGAAACTTATACTTTGGTATAGATGAGACACTCAATAGCGTCAGCATGCTTAAAAGTAAGCGTCTGTACATTAAGCTATTGAATATAATGAATAATAAAGACTAAGAGTTATTATCATCCTTTAGTCTAAACAAGCGGAAAAGTGGTGAGCTAACTGAGAAAAGGGCAAAAAAAGAGCTCTTGCAAAGCAAGAGCCAATGGAAACGTGCTTTTTGGAAACCTTCAACACTACTCCCCTCGATGTAGTGCTCGCCGACCAAAGCTCGAAGGTTCAAGCTACCAAACTAAATTAGCATGCTGAATTTGTAGGTCAACCATAAATTTTACAATTCATTAACTTTATGTGAGCAGCCTAACACGCTGAAGAAACGATGCATTTTTCGATCTCTTTTAATTCTGTAAACGTACTTTACTTAAATAGAGCGAAGCAAATTACACCTGTTTATCATAATCAAAGAGCCTTGCGCAGGAATTCTAGAACGAACAGGATGGCAACTATTAATGACTAAAGGTTTTTAAAAAAATGCTTATTTTTTATAAATTTATTTTTGCCATGGTATAAACTTATTTTAGCGCTTCATGAAATCTTTTGTTTCCAAATTCTATCTTTTATAGAGATAGCTTGTATTTAGGAGGCCTAGGCCATGAGTATTTTTGACCACTATCAACAGCGTTACGAGCAGGCTCAAGAAGAAGAGTTATCTCTCGATCAGTTTTTAACACTTTGTAAAGAACAACCAAGCACTTACGCCAGTGCTGCAGAACGCCTTTTGCTCGCCATAGGCGAACCAGAAATGGTAGATACCTCGAAAGACCCACGCCTAAGCCGGCTTTTCTCCAACCGAATTATCGCTCGCTATCCTGCTTTTAAAGAGTTTTACGGGATGGAAGATAGCATTGAACAAATCGTTTCTTACTTAAAACACTCCTCTCAAGGACTTGAAGAGCGTAAGCAGATACTTTACTTGTTAGGCCCAGTTGGTGGTGGTAAATCCTCTTTAGCTGAAAAGCTAAAAGCCCTTATGCAACAAGTACCTATCCATCGCTTGAAAGGCTCTCCAGTAAACGATCACCCATTTTGCCTATTTGATGCCAACGAAGATAGTAACATCCTCGAAAAAGAATACGGCATTAGTAAGCGCCATCTAAAAAATATAATGTCACCTTGGGCAGCCAAGCGTTTAAACGAATACGGCGGGGATATTAGTCAATTCAAGGTGGTTAAATGTTATCCCTCCATCATCAATCAAATTGCGATTGCTAAAACTGAACCTGGTGATGAAAACAACCAAGACATTTCCTCATTGGTGGGTAAAGTCGATATTCGACAGTTAGAACATTTTGCGCAAAACGACCCCGATGCCTACAGCTACTCTGGAGCCTTGTGTAGAGCCAATCAGGGTTTAATGGAATTTGTAGAGATGTTTAAAGCACCGATTAAAGTGCTACACCCTCTACTTACTGCCACCCAGGAAGGCAACTTTAACGGTACCGAAGGACTCTCTGCGATCCCCTTCGAAGGTATTATTTTGGCTCACTCAAATGAATCCGAGTGGCAAAGCTTTAAAAATAACAAAAACAACGAGGCCTTTTTAGACCGCGTTTATATAGTAAAAGTGCCTTATTGTTTACGAGTAAGCGAAGAGATAAAAATTTATCAAAAACTGCTGGATAACAGCGAGCTGAACACCGCTAAATGTGCGCCTAGTACTTTAGAGTTATTGTCGCAATTCTCTGTATTATCGCGGCTTAAAGACCCTGAAAACTCAAGCATCTACTCTAAAATGCGGGTTTACGATGGCGAAACACTAAAAGACACAGACCCAAAAGCCAAGTCTTATCAAGAATATAGAGACTTTGCTGGGGTTAACGAAGGCATGGAAGGTTTATCCACCCGCTTCGCCTTTAAGATTTTGTCTCGAGTATTTAACTTTGATACCACCGAAGTGGCGGCTAACGCGGTTCATCTGTTCTATGTTCTTGAACAACAAATTGAGCGCGAGCAATACAGCCAAGAAGTGGCGGACCGCTACTTAGAGCACTTAAAAGGCTACTTAATTCCTAAATACGTCGACTTTATCGGCAAAGAAATCCAAACCGCCTACTTGGAGTCTTATTCTGAATACGGGCAAAACATCTTTGATCGTTACGTGATTTATGCGGATTTTTGGATTCAAGACCAAGAATATCGTGACCCCGATACTGGCCAGTTATTTGACCGAGCAGCGCTAAATGCCGAGCTTGAAAAAATAGAGAAACCAGCAGGCATTAGTAATCCTAAAGACTTTAGAAACGAAATCGTTAACTTTGTCTTGCGTGCTCGCGCAGGCAATGACGGCAAAAACCCTAACTGGACCAGCTACGAAAAACTTCGCACAGTAATTGAGAAGAAAATGTTCTCAAATACCGAAGATTTGCTGCCAGTTATTTCCTTCAATACTAAAACCTCTGCCGACGACCAACAAAAACACGATGACTTTGTTGCTCGCATGATGGAGAAAGGATACACCCGCAAACAAGTGCGCTTGTTATCTGAATGGTATTTACGCGTTCGTAAATCGTCTTAGATTTGATGGAGGGCGCCTATGGCTCATTTTATCGATCGACGTTTAAATGGTAAGAATAAAAGCGCGGTTAACCGCCAGCGCTTTATTCGCCGTTATAAAAGCCAAATTAAACGTGCAGTAAACGATGCAGTTAATCAACGCAGTATCCAAGACTTGGAAAACAGCGAAAGCATAAGCATTCCCCACAAAGACATTACTGAGCCCTTTTTTCACCAAGGTGACGGAGGGCAACGCCAACGCACCCTACCCGGCAACGACCAATTTGGTACCGGCGATAAAATTGAACGACCACCACAAGGAGAAGGCGCCGGTGGCCCTGGAGATGGCGAAGCTAGTGATCAAGGAGAAGGCACCGAAGAGTTTCAATTCAATATTTCCAAAGACGAATACCTCGATATCTTGTTTGATGACTTAGAGCTTCCCAACTTACAAGAGACCGATGTAGATAGCATTGTTGAATATCGCACCGCGCGAGCCGGATTTACCAACGATGGTGTACCCGCCAATATTAACATTGTTCGCTCTTTACAAAATTCACTGGCTAGACGCATGGCCATGGGTGGCGATAAGCGCAAACGGCTAAGAGCCTTAGAGCTGCAATTAGAGCAAAAACAATCTGACTCTCAGGTTCCGCACAGTGAGATAGAAGCAATAAAAGCAGAGATCACAGAACTTAAACGCAAGCTTGCAAACATTCCTTTTATCGATACCTTCGATCTTAAGTTTAATAACTTTGCCAAACATCCTGTGCCCAGTAGTCAAGCCGTGATGTTTTGTTTAATGGATGTCTCTGGCTCAATGGACCAAGCAACTAAAGACATTGCCAAGCGGTTCTATTTACTGCTCTACCTATTTTTGACCCGCAGCTACGAAAAAATAGAAGTGGTGTTTATTCGCCACCACACTCAAGCAAAAGAAGTTGATGAGCATGAGTTTTTCTATTCCCAAGAAACCGGTGGCACCATTGTTTCTAGCGCGCTTAACCTAATGGATAAAATTATTGAAGAACGCTACCCGAAAAATCAATGGAACATATACGCAGCACAGGCTTCAGACGGCGATAACTGGGCCGATGATTCGCCAAAATGTCGCGCATTACTCGAGAAAAAACTACTCCCTCTAAGCCGCCATTACGCTTACATAGAAATAACCAGCCGTGCCCACCAAAGCTTGTGGCACGAATATGAACAACTCAGTGAAATCTTCCCTAACTTCTCTATTCGTCATGTGAAAAATGCCGAAGAAATATTGCCGACATTTAGAGATCTCTTCAAAAAAACCACTGTGTGAGGCCCTCATGAGCAAAACTAAGATGTTGCCCGATGGACCAGATTGGACCTTTGAAATGCTTGAGCTTTATCATCAAGAGATTGAAAAGGTTGCACAACACTATCAATTGGATACCTACCCCAACCAAATTGAAGTGATAACCGCCGAACAAATGATGGATGCCTATTCAAGCGTAGGTATGCCCATTGGCTATCATCACTGGTCCTACGGCAAAAAATTTATCCAAACCGAACAAACCTATAAACGCGGTCAAATGGGTTTGGCCTACGAAATTGTGATTAATTCAGATCCCTGTATTGCTTACTTAATGGAAGAAAACACCATGCCAATGCAGGCCTTGGTTATCGCCCATGCCTGCTTTGGTCACAATAGTTTCTTCAAAAACAACTACCTATTTAAAACCTGGACGGATGCCAGCTCAATCATCGATTATCTAGTATTTGCCAAAAACTACATTAGCAAGTGTGAAGCTCGCCATGGGGTGCAAGCAGTTGAAGATTTGCTCGACTCTTGCCACGCCTTAATGAACTACGGCGTTGATCGTTACAAACGGCCTAGCCCTATTTCAATGGAAGAGGAAAAGTCTCGCCAAGACGCTCGAGCCGAATACCTACAAAGCCAAATCAATGAGCTGTGGAAAACCATTCCAACTAAAGAAGATCCCAACGTAGAACAGCGTCAGCGCTTTCCCGCCTCTCCTGAAGAAAACATTCTCTACTTTATCGAAAAACACGCTCCCTTATTAGAAACTTGGCAGCGAGAAATTGTTCGCATTGTAAGAAAAATAAGTCAGTACTTTTACCCACAAAAACAAACTCAAGTGATGAATGAAGGATGGGCCACCTTCTGGCATTACACCATCACCAATCATATGTTTGACCACGGACAAGTGAGTGAGCGCTTTATTCTAGAAATTTTGCACAGCCACACCAGCGTGGTAATGCAACCGGCTTATAACAGCCCTTATTTTAATGGGATAAATCCTTATGCTCTGGGCTTTGCCATGATGACTGACATTCGCAGGATATGTGAGTCGCCCACCGATGAGGATCGCAAGTGGTTCCCTGATATCGCCGGCAGCGACTGGCTTAAAACCATGCACTTTGCCATGCAAAACTTTAAAGATGAAAGCTTTATTAGCCAATACTTATCACCCAAAGTAATACGTGACCTAAAGCTATTCACACTTGATGATGACGAAAATAAGCCTTACTTAAAAGTTAAAGCTATTCATGACGACCATGGCTACCAACAGGTAAGAGAAGCGCTGAGCGCTCAATACAATCTAAGCAACATCGAACCGAACATTCAGGTCCATAACGTAAACTTACGCGGTGACCGTTCTCTCACCCTACGCTACGTCCCTCATCAAGGCATTCCTCTTGGCAAGAGCAAAGATGAAGTGATTAAGCACTTACATCGCTTATGGGGCTTTGATGTGATTCTCGAGCAAAGTGACGATAAAGGCAGCGTACAAGAAATTGCGCGCTGTCCCGCTCAGGACTAACTACAGCGGCAACAAAAAAGCCACCTTCCGGTGGCTTTTTCATTTCAATTCAAATTAGAACAAGGCTTTGTTCAACATTAAGTGGCAAACAATAGATGCTGCATAACCTAGTGCTATTACTGGCGCCCATCGGAGGTGGCTAATAAAGGTATAGTGGCCTCTAGCTTGGCCCATTAAAGCAACACCGGCAGCAGAACCAATTGATAACATGCTACCACCCACTCCGGCCGTAAGAGTCACCAATAACCACTGGCCTAAGGACATCGTCGGTTCCATGGTAAGCACTGCAAACATCACTGGAATGTTATCAACGATAGCACTCAACACCCCTACAGCAATATTGGCGTAAGTTGGATCCCAATTTAAGTACATGGTGTTAGACGCCATTTCTAAGTAGCCAATAAAACCAAGACCGCCCACACAAATTACTACACCGTAGAAGAACAACAAGGTGTCCCACTCCGCTCGTGCAACCCGGTTAAAAATGTCAAAGGGAACCACACTGCCTAAAGCTTTTAATCGAGCATCATCTCGATGAGAAATCGCATCTACAGCCTTTCTATGTAAACTGGAGGCTAAGGTTCTACGTAGGAAGAAACCAAAGAATTGTAGGTAACCTAAACCCATCATCATGCCCATTACTGGTGGCATATGGAACAAGCTATGGCCCATTACCGCTGTGCCGATGGTAATTAGAAACAAGCCCACTATTCGTCTTGCCCCACGCTTTAGCTCAACATCCTCATGTTCAGCTTCTACCGCATCAGCAGAGACAAACATCGACATGATAAAGGCTGGAATAACGAAGTTAACAAAAGACGGAATCATCAAGTCGAAAAACTGGCCAAAGGTGACCAAGCCTTTTTGCCAAACCATAAGGGTAGTAATATCACCAAAGGGGCTAAATGCACCGCCAGCGTTAGCTCCCACTACAATGTTAATACAGGCCAAGTTAATAAATCGGCTGTTGCCCTGGGCGACTTTAGTGACCACCGCACACATCAACAATGCAGTGGTAAGGTTATCGGCCACTGGCGAAATAACAAAGGCCAAGCAGCCAGTTAACCAAAACAGCTTCCGGTAACTCAGCTTTTTACTAACCAGCCAAGCACGCAAGGCATCAAATAAGCGGCGCTCTTCCATGGCGTTGATGTATGTCATCGCCACCAGCAAGAACAACATCAATTCTGAAAACTCGAGTAAATTATGACGAAATGCATCGGTTACCAGCTCCTCGTGCCCAGAGCCTCGGTAATAAATTGCAATCAAAAACCAAATTAAACCTGCGGCTACCAGCACCGGTTTCGATTTTCGCAGGTGAATCACTTCTTCGCTCATCACCAATAAATAAGCAATGGCAAAAATGACTAGCGCACTGTAGCCCACCCAAGACGAGGTTAAACTCAAGCCATCAGCGGCGTAACTAGCAGAAGAAAATAACAACAATAGCAGAGGCAACAATATACGCATTAAGTCCCACTCCTTAGGCGAATGCTCATTTGTTTTAGATTGATAAAGATTTCGTTTTAGCGTCCGTAGCTTAGGGCGCTGGCACTTCGATGATTGTTCATAGCGTTTTCAGCTTTGTTCATTAGTGACTCAACATTGTTGGCAGTGTTATCTACACAAGCCACACCCAAACGAGAGCCAAGTTCTAAGTCATCAAGATAGTTAAGCCAAAACTCGCTGCCTAACGCATCATGGATCCGTTCAGCAGTATCCAAAGCTTGATACAAGCTAGACTCGGGTAAACCAATAACAAACTGATCTTTTTCGCAACGGGCTAGCAAGTCAACTTTGCGTATTTTCGATTGCAAAAAATTCGCTAGTTTAACCAATAGCTTATCCGCTTCATCAGCGCCTAATTTATCACGGTATCGGCTAAAATGATTGACGTTAATCAAAACAATAGAATAGGCATTCTGATAACGAGAGGTACGTTCAATTTCTATCTCAGAAAACTGCTTGAAGCGGGCAAAGTTTGCGTAACCAGTAAGTTCGTCGGTATCTATAGATTGCTTAAACAAAGGCAGGTTTTCACTACTTGGCTGTTCTTTCTCTTGAAACAGATCTAAACCTTGTTCATGAGTATAACGATGACGCCACAAAGCATGACATAGACAAACAATGATACATACCAACAAACAGTTAACTAAAGCATTTGGAAGTTCAACATAAGGCCAATGTTGTATTTGGCTTGGACTTAAGGGCTCAAGCGCACTCAAGGTGAGCAGAGTAGCAGTCACTATCAAGCTAATAGCGAGCAAGATGGGCAAATAGAAACAAATAAACAATAGCGGCAAGCTATAGACTAACCAATCGGGAACGTTGCCAAGTTGCAAGGCCCCTACGCCATGCATTAAGCCGAAGACCAAGGAAAAATGCACTACTGCATGAGCTGCTAACAAGGTATGGGCTGAGCGAGCCTTAACCAATTTTAAACCAAGCCAGGTGACCAATATTTGACTACAAAGCCAAGCACTTAATCCAAACGATGCCGCTATATTAGCTTGCTGCCACCAGGCAGAGAGTGAACCTGATTGAAAAAGATAGGAGATAACACACAAACAATAGAGAGCTTGAACCCAAGAGAGTTGTTGGCGCTGTTGTTGCCACTGCCAGTTAGCAAATTGCCGTTCCTGGCTCGAGGAAGAAAAGCCCATAAACACGCTTCTCCACGCCTGCATAACTTGTGGCTGTTGCATCTTTCCTTTAACTCCTGTTGTTAAATCAAAGAGAACACCGATATAAGCTAGTTTAGATTAGCGCCTAGAGCTACAATATCGGCTTTACTTGCCAAATAAAGAATCATTGTGACTTCACTTAAGCATACTCGCTATCGACAATTTTTCCCGTCATTAAACGGTACTAATCAGCCATTTGCATACCTTGATAGCGCAGCTTCAACTCAAGTCCCTGAAGTTGTCTTAAAAGACATTGAACAATATTACCGCCAAGGTCATGCCAATGTACATAGAGCAAGTCATAGCTTTGCACGACATGCTACCAATGCCTTTGAATTAGCAAGAAAAACACTTGCAGAATTTATTGGCGCTAAGGCGCAAAATGTTATTTGGACCAGTGGAACCACTCAAGCAGCCAACCTATTGGCAGATGGCCTCGCCCATCTAGTCGAAGAAGACGATGAAATTTGGGTGAGCGAGCTTGAACACCACTCTAACCTAGTTCCTTGGCAACAACTGGCTCTTAAACGTAAGGCAGTTCTAAAAGCGATTCCTGTGCTAGATAACGGCGATATAGATTTGGCGTATTTTCGCCAGCAACTTAGCGAAAAATGTAAAATTGTTGCTGTTGCCCATGTATCAAACAGTATTGGCGCTACTCAGCCCATTCCAGAATTATCGAGGCTTGCCCACCAATACGGCGCAAAAATAGTTGTAGATGGCGCACAAGCCGTTGCTCACTTAGACGTCGACGTTAATCGTTTAGCTTGTGACTATTATTTGTTTTCTGGACACAAATTATACGGACCAACGGGCATTGGTGTGTTATACGGTACCGAGCAAGCACTGGAGCTGCTAGAGCCCAGCGTATTTGGCGGGGAAATGATAAGTAAGGTGTCTTTAGAAACCAGCACTTGGAACAGCCTTCCCTATCGTTTAGAAGCGGGAACGCCCAACATATCTGGGGCAATAGGCTTGGCTTCAGCCATTAGGTTCTTAGCGCAGTTCCCCTTAAAAGAACGCCTTAGCCATGAGCGCCAGCTATTAGCTTATGCACTAAAGCAACTAAAACAGCACCCCAAGGTTGAATTAGTAGGTGAACCGATGATGAGAGTAGGAATAATTGCCTTCAATTTACGTGGAGTTCATCCTCAAGACGCTGCCACCCTCTTTGACCAATACAATGTTGCCTTGCGTTGTGGCCATCATTGCGCAATGCCCTTAAGTCACCGTTTGTCTCCAGAGGGTAGTATTCGCTTGTCGCTTGGCCTGTATAACAATCAGCAAGACATTGACCAAGCGATTGAAGCTATTGATAAAATAATGGAGTTGTTTGATGAATAAAGCGCCGCAAGTGGATTTAAGCATCCCGCAAATAGAACAGCGCTTTGCCAATTGTAAGTCCTGGGAAGAGCGTTATCGTCAGCTATTGCTATTAAGCAAGGCTCTGAGCCCAATGGATGCTCAATACCAGACAGAAGAAAACCTAGTGCAGGGCTGCGAAAGTGATGTATGGCTATATTATGCGAATGGGCAGCTACGCATAAACAGTAATGCCAAAATCATAAAAGGTTTATTGGTTATCATACTAGCCAGCTTTGCCCAGCAAGCTGAAAGCACTCAAACAACATTTAGCCAAACTTTAGAAAAGCTTGGCTTAGCACATCACTTAAGTGAATCAAGAAACAACGGAATAACGGCAATATTGCAGAAAATAGCAGAGTTAAACTAATCTTCTATTCTTCGCTGGGAATGGTATAGGTGCGACGCTTTTTGGTTTTAATCACTACTTTTGCTTTGGCGCCACCCTCTTCTACCACTGCCCTATATTCACTTCTTGGGACAGGTTTTGCTTGAGGTACGGGTTTGGTGGCAGCAGGTGGACGGCTCGTTACACTATAGGTAAATCCACAATCTCGACAGGCCATTAATGCTGGTTTATGACCACCACAAGCTGGACATTTTTGATTAGAGCTCACTACTAATTCCTATTTCTTTCTATGAGAAGTTTTATTTACTGCTTAAGTGTATTGGATCATCTGCAATTAATCACAATAAATTGAACATTTAATGATCCGGTTACTGTTTAGTTGGGTTTGTAGGCCAATTTTTAGCTAATCTTTGTCTTGCCCTGTTAGGTGCTCAATAAACCACTCGCCTGCAGGGCCAAGGGCTTGGCTCCAAACTACTTCAATTGGCCACTCAAAGTCGTCCACAATAAAATCACGTTCTAACTCAACTAACTGATGACTATCAAGGTAACCTTGAGCCAAAGGTTCGGGGAATAAACCAAAGCCTACCCCACTTAGCAACAACTGCTTAAACTGATACATCCTTGAACAATTCACCACATGGGAACTTATTCTCACAGACTCAGCCATATCTCGAGTAATGAAACTAGATACCGCTGGAATTAGCTGAGTATGGGCAAGCAAATCTTGAATCGACAAAGCATGCTTAATTTTTGCTAATGGATGACTCGGTGCGCACACACATAACCACTTAATTCGACCAATCAGCACACTTTCTAAACCACGACGAGGAATAAGATCGGCGGGAGTAATTAAGATATCGACATCGGTATCATCAGCAAGATTATGTGAATCAAACTCGTCCACATCGATGATATTTAAATTAAGTTGCGAAAACTTAGCTAACAAGTTCTTTATCGCTTCGCCATGCTCCGGAAAAAAACTATAACCCAGTACACCAATGGTTAACTTATCTTCAATGCCAGCATAGTAAGATTGGGCTTTTTTCTCCATAGCTTGTAAGCGTGGAACAATCTCTAAAGCTTGTACGTAAAGAGTACGCCCTACATCGGTTAAGGTTGGCGCTTGGCCAGAAACACGATCAAAAAGTCGAATATTTAAATCCAACTCCATGTTTTGAATCAGTTGACTCACAGCTGAAGGACTCACTCCCAGTTTACGCGCAGCCGCTGAGAAAGAACGGGTCTCTGCTACTGTCACCAAATAAACTAAACGCTCGGGAGTAATGTGCATGCGGTACCTAAGAACAATGCTTTGTTTTTATTAGCTAAATGTTAGCACCAGCTGTTTGTTTTTCATAGCGCGCAACTACTTAACTGTTTGGCTATAAAACTCACTAATGTATTTTCCGCCTTTAATATTGGCAATAATGCGTAGCTTATAGCTATCCCCCTGATTAGGAATAAGTTCACGCAACTCGGTGGGGCTTTTCCAATAATAAGGGCTATCGCTCATGCCTAAGGGGTAAGCGGTCACTACATTTGCGCTGCTTACAATAAAGAAGGTTGCACTATCTAAAGGGAAGGTAGAATTAACCGTGGTTGTTCCTGCTTCATCACTAATATTGAGCTGAAAATCACCTGATTCAAGAATACATTTTTGGTTAATAATGTCACAGTGCCCATAAGTACTCAGCTGGAAGATACGATCTTTTTCAGCATCGTGTTCCAAATAAATATCTGATGCGATATAGCCACCGATAGCCAAAAACGGCATCACTAACATGGCCAATTTAGTGTGTCTGTTCATTGTTACTTCCTGTAATCAATCCATTGGAGCGCAGCTATACAAGCGCGTCATTAGCTCTATCATATTGAAATTAATTATTTTTACTGAGTTATACCGCAAAAAAAGGCTCCCTCTAGGGAGCCTTTTGCTTACTAGGGATTAGTTCAATTCAAGCTTAATGGTCGTGAGCTGCGCCTGCACCATGTGGTACACGGAAGTTATCAACCATATCTTGAATATGCTGTGGTGCTGGACCGGTTACTTTACATACCGCGAAAGCAACACCAAAGTTAACCAAGGCACCTACTACGCCAAAGGCATTTGGCGAAATACCTAAGAACCAGTTTGGACCCATATCACCTAAGAATGAAGTACCTGGGATAAACATAATGCCTTTATGCTGGAACACGTAAAGCATTGTTACACCAATACCGGAGCACATACCAGCTACCGCAGCAGTACCGCTCATTTTCTTAGCAAAGATACCCATCATCAACGCAGGGAAGATAGACGACGCCGCTAAACCAAAGGCCAGTGCTACGGTACCTGCGGCAAATCCAGGTGGATTTAAACCAAGATAACCGGACACCAAAATAGCCAGAGTCATCACTATTCGCCCTGCCAGCAACTCATTTTTATCTGAGAGGTTAGGCGTGAGCACCCCTTTCATTAAGTCATGGGATATCGAGGATGAAATAGCCAACAACAAACCTGCAGCGGTTGATAGCGCAGCAGCTAGGCCACCAGCAGCAACCAATGCAATAACCCAGTTCGGTAGGTTAGCAATCGCTGGGTTGGCAAGAACCATAATATCGCGGTCTACTTTCACCATCTCGTTGCTTTCTTTGTCAGCAACATATTGGATTTTGCCGTCACCGTTCTTATCTTCAAACTTCAACAGACCGGTTTTTTCCCAATCTTTAAACCACTGAGGACGTTCGCTATACACCAAGTTGTCACCTGCTGAAGGAACAATCGTATTCATAAGGTTAAAGCGAGCCATAGCACCTACCGCAGGGGCCACAGTGTAAAGCAAGGCAATGAACACTAATGCATAACCAGCAGACGAGCGGGCAGCTTGCACCGTTGGTACAGTGAAGAAGCGCATGATTACGTGTGGTAAACCTGCAGTACCAATCATTAGTGACAAGGTGTAGGCGAACATGTTTAAAGTGCCGCCTAGGTTGTCTGTGGTGTACTCTTTAAAGCCAAGATCGGTAACCACCATATCTAGCTTATCAAGCAAATACACGCCACTACCATCAGCTAAGGTACTACCCAAACCAATCTGTGGAATAGGATTACCCGTTAACTGCAGCGAAATGAACACGGCTGGAATAGTGTAAGCAAAAATAAGTACACAATATTGTGCAATCTGGGTGTAAGTAATGCCCTTCATGCCGCCCAATACTGCGTAAACCCATACGACAAACATGCCAATGTATAAGCCCATATCGTACTCAACTTCTAAGAAGCGAGAGAAGGCTACACCAACACCTTTCATTTGGCCGATAATGTAAGTAAGTGATGCTATAATCAAACACAATACAGCAACAATACGTGCACCTTTTGAGTAGTATCTATCGGAGATAAACTCAGGCACCGTAAACTTACCATGCTTACGCATATAAGGAGCAAGTAGCATAGCTAACAGCACGTAGCCGCCGGTCCAGCCCATTAGAAAAACAGAACCACCATATCCCAAGAAGGCAATTAAACCCGCCATGGAAATGAACGAAGCTGCACTCATCCAGTCAGCACCAATTGCCATACCATTTTGGATGGGCGTAACGCCACCACCTGCAACATAAAAGTCACTGGTAGAGCCCGCTCTAGCCCACCAAGCAATGGCGAAGTATAGGCCAAAGGAGCCAAATACAGCGATATAAGTATAGAGTTTTAACTCGTCCATTTATGACTCCTCAACATGGTATTTTTTGTCGAGCTTATTCATTTTGGCGGTATACCAAAAAATCAAAGCCACAAAGGTATAAATAGAGCCTTGTTGTGCAAACCAAAAACCCAGTTTATATCCGCCTAAGCGAATTTCATTTAAGGGCTCAACTAGCAGTAAGCCAAAGCCAAATGAAACCACAAACCATATG
This sequence comes from Agarivorans sp. Alg241-V36, assembly GCF_900537085.1. Classification (NCBI taxonomy): domain Bacteria; kingdom Pseudomonadati; phylum Pseudomonadota; class Gammaproteobacteria; order Alteromonadales; family Alteromonadaceae; genus Agarivorans; species Agarivorans sp. Alg241-V36. The sequence goes on from NZ_UNRE01000003.1 coordinate 455,953, forward strand.
ACGAGACAGGTAAATATTAGGCGCAAGTTTTCTTGCCAATATGTAGTCTGTTCTTCCATGATATTTCTCCAAGCAAGCTGAAACAGCCTTGCGATTTTGTGCCAATAAGTATGTAAACAACATGTTAACGGCCGAACAAATCATTAAGTTTTTATCTGCGGCTAGTGGAATAGATGCACATATAAACTCAATTCAAGCCTATCGAAGAAAAAGTTAACAAACGATTAACAGACTAGGTATTAATCTTTAGTCTAAAGTCCCTGAATACAAGTAGAAATTGAGATCTAGACGCCGAAAATCAGCACTTTAACAAGCAATAAAACAGTGTAATGAATAATAGAGAGGGGCTAAGAAAATAAAGAGGGAGTACATGAAAGCCTGAAGAATCAGGCTAGCACCGTTAGAGTTGACAATTTGTTAACTACACGCAAAAGTCCAGCTCGGAAACATCAAGCGGGTTTTCATCAGAAGATATCTCTGCGTAGCTATCATCGGAAAAAGACAACTCTTGGCCGTCATCTAGCACAATAAAGTATGAAAGACTCACTGGGTCAACACGCAATTCACCATACAAAAAGCATCCGCTATTAAACAATACCGTGGTATCTGGTTTTGAATAGAACATGGCATTAACCCTAGGGCCAAAATTAACTAAGGCAATAATCACCAAAAAAGCTGCTGTTACCCACTTCATCTTAAATCTCGTGCAAAAAAGAAAGGATTGTAGCAGGTCTTTAGGCTGTGGCGAGTTGACCAAGAATAATTACTGTCACATCGAGAATAAAAAAGGCATTGCTAAGATAAGTGCAATGCCATTTTTGGTGTAACTAGCGTGAATAGGCTAGAAGTAGTATCGAGCTTGTATCGACATTTCGTCTTGTTTTTTATCATTACCAAGTCGATCTTTATTTTCTAAGCCAAACTTATACTCAAGGGCTAACAATACTTGGCCAGGTTTCCACCCCACTCCACCAATTGCGTATGATTGTTCACCTTGGCTTACATCGGTTTTATCCTCTAAACCGTTATAACCGGCATATACGTGATAAAGACCACCATCTATTTTGTATACTCCTATAAGTTCTAAGCCATTGGCTTTATCAGCAACATTAAGGTCATTTTTATCCACTCTAAATTTTTGGCTCAGATTTTCATATTGACCATAAACTCCCGACAAATAGAACATGTCTGATTCATAGACTGCTCCAGCTAACCAAGAGGTAGCTTTATCTTGGTTGGCAGACCCAACATAATTATTACTATTATCTTTATCATAACCGTTTGCCGCATAAGCAGCGCCAAGTGAAAGACCAAAGTCAAAGTCATAAGTCCCACTAAATTGGTAACCATAATCTCTAGCTGAGGCTTCGTTTTCAAATTGGTACTGAGCAGCAATACCAAAGCCACCAAAAGACTTGCGATAGGTTAAGGCATCATCTGCTCTCCCCATGCCTGACTCATCGCCACCATTGCGTCCATCGTAAGTACCTGAAGCATCACCACCAAACTTCCAAAATTGGTCAGTCCACACGGCAATGTCATAATAAGCAGACCATTGCTTACCTACTCGAATTGAACCAAAACTATCATTATTGAAGTAGATGTTACCTAAACGATTGGTGAATAGTGGATCTGCTTTTTCAACTGGATTAAAGCCCCACTCTAGCTGCGCCCCAGCAATCCAGTTTTGCACCATTTCATGTTCAAAAGCAAAACGGATCCGCGAAGCTCTGTCTTGTAACTCAAACGATTTATCTTGCTTTGTAGCTCCGTCTCCATAACCCGCTTGATAAAACGCCTCTATACCTAAGTAGCCCCCGATACTTACGTTAGTTTTGCCATTTTCATAAATAGTAGCCGCCGAAACGCTACCTGCCATGGCACTAAGTGCCAAGCCTGCAATTACCTTATTCATTTTTCACTCCTTGGTTTGAGTTATTTCATTAACTCTTAACAATTGGGGAGGAAAAGCGTGCTAACAGTTAAACCCCCCAAAATTCAGCGTAGTAACAAACCAAAAAATAGCCAAATAACACAAAGTAAGGATAAAATAATGCAGCCTGATGTTTTTCAGCGATAGCAGTCGCTAAAGTCACAATATTGTCAAATAACAGTATTTGTTAATAGCCTAAGGCTAAAAAGCCATATTAAGCCCTGACAACACTGGAAAAATTTCTTGCCACTTAATAACAATTAATTAGTATTCATGGTCTTACCGAGGAGAGATACGTGAAAACGAGCCGCCGTTTAGCTGCAATTAGCCACTTTGTGAATCAACACTACCAAGACATATGGGATTGTTGCTGTGACCACGGTTTTCTGGGAGCCGAGCTGGTTAAACGCAAGGCCGCAAACTATGTGCACTTCGTAGATAGCGTGCCACAAATTTGCCAGCGCTTAGAGCAAAAGCTAAGCCGACACCTTCCATACACTTCCGCTGGCTCAACCAGCCAATGGCAGGTTCATTGTGTAGACGTTGCCAAACTCGAACTCAAACACAACGGCACTCAGCTAGTGATTATTGCAGGGGTTGGTGGAGAGTTATGCATTGACTTGCTCAAGGGGATTTTAAGTAAAAACCCTCAACGAGATTTTGAGTTAATTCTTTGCCCTGTGCATTATCAATATGAGCTTCGTCAATTTCTGCAAGACCATAACTTTGGCTTAATTGATGAGCAACTCGTCGAAGAAAACCAACGCCATTACGAAATTCTTCACTTATCTACTACCTGCAATTTTCCAGTTAGCAAAGTAGGTGAAAAAATGTGGGACTTATCTAAACCTAAGCACCAACAATACTTAGCTAAAACCCTTGCCCATTATCGCCGAATGGGCGGAAACGGTCCCCACCCTGCTCAACTAGCTTACGAAACTTTGCAAAGCTCACACTCGCCCGATAACAGCTAAATCAACAAGCTATTTAATAAAAATAAAATATTTAAATCTAATATTGATCTTCAAAGCAATATTTTGAATGGTCTATGCTAGAATCGCTCGCTTTTGAGCAGTGCTGCACGTTCACTGCTACAGTAAGCCTTAAATAGAACAAGCGATCATTGCATGAAATTTCCTGGCCAACGTAAATCCAAACACTATTTCCCGGTTGAATCTCGCGACCCTTTAACCAACGAACTCAATCCGGTTATTAGCCCCAAGCACACACATATTACCGGTATTGACCAAACTCTGGTGGATATAGAAGCTAACGTTGACCAAGCATTTATCGATCGCCATAAGCTGGTTAAGGGTAATTCACTGCTTATCGATGATCTATCGGCTCAAGCGCTTTACCAAGAGCTACAAGATAAACAGCTAATCACCGCCGAATTTGCTGGCGGTACTATCGGCAATACCTTACACAACTACTCCACCTTAGCCGATGGTCGCTCAGTTATGTTTGGCGTAATGAGCCAAAACATTACCATTGGTGATTATGCCTACCGCTATTTATGTAATACCTCTTCACGGGTTGACCTTAATCACCTGCAAGCTGTTGATGGTCCAGTTGGCCGATGCTTTACTTTAATTAGTGATTGCGGTGAGCGCACCTTTGCTATTTCTAAAGGTCACATGGATAAACTTACTCCAGAGTTTATTGATGAAAACTTGGTAAAAACCGGTGCAGCACTAGCATTAACCGCCTACCTGATGCGCGCAGGTGACGACCCAATAACTCAAGCAGCTATGCAGGCTATAGAGTATGCTCATCAAGCAAAAGTGCCAGTGGTACTGACTTTAGGCACGCGCTTCTTAATCGAAGATGACCCACAATGGTGGCAGCAATTCATTCGTGAACATGTCACTGTGCTTGCCATGAACGAAGAAGAGGCAGAAGCCCTAACTGGTGAGAGTGATGTTTTACTGGCTTGTGAAGCAGCCCTAGAGTGGTGCGATCTTATTTTGTGTACCGCTGGTTCTCGCGGCTTATTTATGGCGGGCTACACCGATGAGTCTTTTAAACGAACCACTAGCCATACTCTACTGCCTGGCGCTATTCCAGAATTCAACCAATATGAATTCTCTCGCCCAATGTTAAAAGCAGATTGCCAACAAGCACTTAAGGTGTACTCGCACATTGCGCCATTCATGGGTGGTCCAGAAAAGATCACCAATACTAACGGCGCCGGAGATGGCGCTTTATCGGCGCTGCTCCACGACATGGCAGCAAACGTATTTCACCGCAGTAATGTTGAACAATCCAGTAAGCATCGCTTTGAAGCGCTCAGTTACTCCTCATTTGCGCAAATCTGTAAATACGCCAACCGAGTAAGTTACGAAGTACTAGCCCAACATAGCCCTCGCCTTTCTCGCGGTTTACCAGAGCGAGAAGAAAGCTTAGAAGAAGCCTATTGGGAGCGCTAAAGCAAACTTAAAGATTGAGGCCCCGTTATCTAGAATAGTCGGGCCTCATAGATTAGCGTATTTGGTCGGCTCTGCTTCAAGACATGGCAGCAAACGTATTTCACCGCAGTAATGTTGAACAATCCAGTAAGCATCGCGTTGAAGCGCTCAGCTACTCCTCGTTTGCACAAATCTGCAAATACGCCAACCGAGTAAGTTACGAGGTACTAGCTCAGCATAGCCCTCGCCTTTCTCGCGGCTTACCAGAGCGAGAAGAAAGCTTAGAGGAAGCGTATTGGGAGCGCTAAACCAAGCCTAAAACTTGAGGCCCCTTTATTTATAAATGGGTCTCAAAGTTTAAGTTACTTCAGCATTTCCCAATAAATAACGCTGATAAAACTCGTCTTTAGGCACGGGCTTGGCAAATATGTAGCCCTGTAAGTAATCACAAGCCACATTCAAAACATGCTGTCGTTGTTGCTCTGTTTCCACCCCTTCAGCCACTACTTTTAAACCTAAATGGTGAGCCATAGTCACTATCGCTTTGACTAGGGCGACGCTATCACGATCAGTTGTTAAATGTTGGATAAACGAGCGATCTATTTTGAGTAAATCGATATCCAGTTGCTGCAAATATGACAAAGAAGAATAGCCAACACCAAAGTCGTCTATGGCTACATCAAAGCCGCGTTGCTGAAGACGGGTAAGTTGATCTTTAATTGAATCATCGGTGGCCATCAATACATTTTCGGTAATCTCAATCATTATGCTATGAGCTGGCACCTCGTGTAAGGCAATGGCATGGATCCAATCATCTATCCACTTACCGCCATCGTTAAATTGCGAAGGCGAAGTATTTACACTGATTTGAATATCATCCAGCCCCTGCTTATACCATTGAGAAACCGTGGCGACGGTTTGCTGCATCACCCACTGGCTAAGTTCGCGAATCAACCCAGCTTCTTCTGCAACATGAATAAATGCCTCGGGCCCTACTACACCACGTTGTGGATGATTCCAACGCAACAGAGCCTCTGCTTTTTTCACTCGGCAATCTTCTGCGGCATACTCTAGCGAGGTAATGGGCTGGTAATAGAGTTCGAACTGTTCCTCTTCTAAAGCGGTTCTCAGCTCTTCTAATAAGCGTCGTTTTTGCTGAGCCTCCACTTGCATGTCTGAGGAAAAGAATTGATAGCAGTTTCGACCACGGCTTTTCGACACATACATGGCTTGATCAGCATGTTTAACTGCTTCTTCAACAGTTTTTCCATCTGAAGGCGAAAAGGCGATACCAATACTGCCGCTCACGTGAGCAGCCTCAGTTTTAATGGTAAAACGTTTTGCTAAGCCTTGTAATACTGTTTCAGCAATATTAGATACCCGCGATTGCTCGCTAACACCTTCGATCACAATGGTAAATTCGTCCCCACCTAGGCGAGCTACCGTATCCTGCTCACGTACGCAACGCAGAATTCTTTGCCCAGCTTGGCTTAACAAAATATCTCCGTAGTCGTGACCAAGGGTGTCGTTAATCTCTTTAAAACCATCTAAATCAATAAAGATTAATGCAAACTCGGTGTTTTCTTTTACCAGAGCGTGTAACTTTTCGTAGAAGAAATGGCGGTTAGGTAGGCCGGTAAGCCCATCGGTATAGGCATACTGCAGTAATTGTTGGTTTGCCCCTTCTAACTCTTGGGTTCGCAGCCTAACTTGCTTCTCTAGCATTCGTTCGCGCAGCTCGATGGTCTCCAGCATGCCATTAAAGCACTCGGTGAGATTAGCCACTTCATCGTCACTGGACTGCTGAGCACGTAAGCTATAGTCATTAGATGCAGTCACCCGCTCAGCAACATCAGAAAGGTGCAGTAAAGGCCGTAAAAAACCTCGTTTTAAGAACATTGAAAAAGACAAACTTAAGCCAAAGGTAATCACCAACAACACCGCGAGAAACTGCCCGTAAAAACCAATTCGTTGGTCAATATAGCTGTCGTTTGCCAATACCGTTAGCGCGCCATACACCTGCTCATCAAGAATCAGTAAGCTACTAACTTCTATTAATTCATCGGCCTCTTCTTGCAACTCTTCTTGATAATTGTCACTTTCGACTACTGCTAAGTTTTGTAGCTCAGTGTCGGTAATCGCCGCCCTAATCACCCCTTCACGTAACAGCAAGGAAGAGATCATCTCCTGCATGGCTTCTTTATCATCAAACAACAAAGCTGCCGTTATGTTAGGCGATAAAGTATCGGCAATGTTTTGTAGGCTCTGAGTTTGCTCTCTTTTAGCACTGACAAACTCGTAAGCACTTAATACCACGGTTACCATTGCTGCAGAAAAAATCGCCATGCTCATTAGAATCACTAGGAGCTTTTTGCTCATGGTATTTACGCTAAGAAAAGACATTATTACTGCTCCTCCTTAACAACGCGACTCAATCTCAATACCTTTGAGCTCATAGTAATATCAGCCTTTTTAAGTGCTGCAGGGGCAACTTCAAAACGAATTTTCCCAGCTAACAAGAAGAAGCGAATGTGTCCACCTTGTTGGATAAAATCAGGAGTTTCTCCAACCAGCATGGTATGTGGCAATAAAGATTTATCTACGCTCTGCCAAGTTTGGCGAAAAGCCGCAGGCACAAACAGTAAATTGCACTGATTGATGGCCAATGACTCCAAGTCAACCAAACTGACGCGAATGTCCAACTCATGAATTTTTTGCTTATGCAAAACCCAACTGGCGGTGTCTACAAATTCAATATCTGGGCTACACAACTTAAAGTAACCAAGTGGTTTAGCTATGCCCTGCCACTCACTATAGCGTGCAAAATTAAACATAAAACCGGCCTTTAAGGCTGCCTCTTTATCAGCAGCGCTCACCTCACTAACTACTCCTAAAATAGCAAGGGTAATAAACAGCTTAACCAAGCGCCTTATCGCCAGCATTGGCTAAAACTCCGCCATAAATCGCAACACGACGCTTGGTTCAATATAGTTTGGAACCGTAAAGGTTTCAGAGGTGTTGTTATACTCTAGGTGACTACCTGCTAATAAGTTTTTGCCCGTTATAGACAGTGAACTATGTGACATCAACTGCCAAGCCCAACTTAGATCAAGCGCGTCATAATCATCTACCGAGTATGCGTCGCTGTTAATTGAACGGAATAACGCAAAAAACGAATGCTGCTTAAAGGGTTGCCATGCAGTCTTAGCAAAAAGCTGCTTACTGTCCGAGTCATAACCGATAGCAGGTTGAGTATTTTCTTGTAAGCGATAGCGATAAGCCATTTGGCTATACCCTAGTTCGGCACGAAAACTGACATTGGGCCGCCAAACCACTAGTGCTTCTCCTCCTTTCACATTTAAATCAGCATTTGAGGCAACATCAAACTCAAGCACTGTACTTTGCAGGGCTTGTTGAGCTTCAATGATTTTCCCCTGCGCTAACAACGCTGCAATTTGATCCAAATTTGCGCTGTCTGGATTAGGTTGCACGGCAAAAACATCTTTAGACTGAGTATGAAATAGGGCTAAATCGAATGACCAATCTTGTTTGCTAAAACGATAGCCCAATTCGTAAGAAAGGGATTTTTCTGGCTCAACCTGTTGATTGCCGTTTAACACCGTACGTACGTGGTAATTATCAATGGCATCGATACCGGTTTGAAAATACTCTCCAACACGGGTGCCATTAATAGCCGAGTCGTAATCAAATTCTGCCAATGAAGGGATACGCACACCTTGCGAAATAGCACTCCAAAGTACATGCTCGTTATTAGGCTGCCAAGTTATACGCGCTACCGGTTGATGTTCCCAACCGGTAAAACTGTTGTGTTCAGACTTGTTACCAAAACTTAAATTTAATTGTTCTGGAATAAGTGCGAACTGCACCTGTAAAAACGCGCCGTATTGCTCTAAGCGGTCGATATTTTCATCGCTGCTTATGATGTAATTGGGCGCAAAAGGAAGATAACTATTGCGGTAGTTTAAACCCCAGTCCAATTGAGTTGCGCCCCATAAACTATTCATCTGGTAATCAATATCTATTGATTGAAAACGCTCTTCCAAATATAGCTGCTTACCGTCTTGAATAGCCCAAGAGGCTTGTAGCATTTGGTTAGAGGAATTAGATAACCGATGCTCTGCTCGCGCCATAATACGCCCGTCGTCACGCTCAAAACGCTCGGCATATAGGGTGTTTTGATTAGTAGCTAACGATAGTGCTTTAAGGTTTTGCCCCATGTCAGTATGGGTATAACTAAGCTGGGTGAGAATGGATAGATCATCATTGGGTGCAAAATCAAAACGCGCACCTAAACTTTGTTGCTTCGCTTCATCATTGGCGGCCGGTGACTTGCCAGTTTTAGCGGCATCGGAATCTCGAACACTGCCGTAAACGCGGTAGCTACCATTAAAGCCAATATCGCCACCGTGACGTAAACCCACGTCGTAGTTTAGTTGGTCACCACTACTTACTTGCACCAAGGTCTCACGAGTATCCAAGCTATTCTTGGTAATAATGTTGATTACGCCATTGGTGGCATTGCTGCCCCACAATAAACCGCCTTGGCCACGAATAACTTCTATTCGTTCGATATCATAAAGTGGTACATCTAAAGTTTCCCAATAAACCCCGGCAAATGAGGGGTTATAAACACTTTGGCCATCTACCATCACCAATAATTTACTGGTATAGCGCCCAGCAACACCACGCGCAGTAATTGCCCACTGGTTACTATCTAACTGCCTTACTTCTAAACCAGGCACCAGCTTTAGTGACTCCGCAACCGATACAGCGCCTGAAGCTCGAATATCTTCTTTACTTAGTACATAGAGCGAGGCAGCAGTAGTAAACGCTGATTGGGCACGCTTCATCGCAGACGTTGCTTGCACGTCTGTGGCCATTAACGATTCTAGATCCAAATTTGGCAAGGGCTCAGCAGCTACTGCACTAACATTAGCCATATATAGCGACCATAAAACACCAGCTGAATACTTCAACTACACCACTCCTTGGGCTTTTAATCTATCCTTGGTAACTGAAACAAAAAGCTCAACACAAAATTGGCCGTGGGAACAGAATAAAACTCTGAGCAATTCTTCAGCAAAAATTAGTGACATTTATCTCACAGAAAGAGATTGAGGTAAACTACAAACTCGATCAGTTTGTAGCTCTCAGATTTAACTAAATCTATGATTTATATTTAAATACTGAATTGCTCATGAAACTGGATGGCTTGGTTTCGGCCAGTTTTTTTAGCCTGATACAAAGCATCGTCGGCGCGTTGTAATACACTATCGCAATTGCTGTCTGCCACCTGAATGCTACTCACACCCAAGCTAACAGTAACATCAACTTCTCTCTGCAGTGCGGTGAACGGGTGTTGCTCTATCGCCTGCCTAATCCGCTCGGCGCTGTGCAGGGCTTCTTTGGTGGTGGTATTAGGTAGTAAAATGGCAAACTCTTCGCCGCCCATTCGGGCGCAAATATCAGCCTCGCGCAACTGCGCGCACATTTGTTGATAAACTTGCTTAAGCACTCTGTCACCACAAGGGTGGCCATACTGATCGTTAATTCGCTTAAAGTTGTCTATATCTAACATGATTAAGCTGCAATCTAAGAAGTGACGGTGAAAAGTTTGATAATGATTTGCTAGGCTTTCGAAAAAACGGCGGCGGTTAAACGCGCCAGTTAATTCGTCGGTTTCACTGAGTCGGCGCAATTGTTGTTCAAGCTTATAACGTTCATTAATATTGCGTGCCGCCCATACCACTGCACGCTGACCATCGATAAACGAATTTAGGGGTAAAATGCGCGCTTCAAACCACAGCTCTCTCTCCAGTTTGGCGCTTTCACAGTTGGGCAAACGAATATCGTCAGGTGAAATAGCGTACTCCGAAACACGCAGTCGCTGTTCAAAAATGCTATTACGGATCTGCTGTAAGAACCACTTAGCTTTTTCTTCACTAAACACATCGCTAACGAAGCGACCGGTTAATAAGCGGCTGCTCGAAAACTCTTGGGTTTCTTGATCACCCAAATGAGCAATACAATAACCATCTTCGGTAAATACCAATGTGGAATCGGGAAATGCTGCAACAATCTCCAACAGCTGTGGAGTCGATAAATGCATATAATAAGCCTTAACTAACTGCAAAACAGAAACGACAAGGTTTAGTTACACAAACTACAAATCACTATTATTAGAATTATAAAGCTAAACGAAATTTGAGTTATAGCTGAAGCTTTAGACTACTCTGACCACTTGATGATGAAATTGATTCACATCAATTTGCGAAATAAATAGCAAGTAAATCTAATAAATCATAAGACCTAAGAACATTAATCCGCACATTGGCTAATAACCCCAACTAACTCACTAATAAGCTCTACGCTGGTTTTGCTACCAAACTGCTGTTTAAGCCAACTCTTCGCGCCTTTGTCAGCATCGCTGCTTCTTTAATGCTCAGTAAAAACTAAATTTTTTGATGGTGTTTCAGACAAGTCGACTTAATCGTTAAAACAGTCACAGCCTAATAAAACAACAATTGTAAACCCAAGCGTTCAAGATAAAAGTATTAATCAACTGTTAAGAATTTATGAATGGCTAAGGACAGCTAATGAGCTTATTTACAGAATTTCACCCTATTAAGTGGGTTGTTTCTATTCTCACCTGTTTGCCCACTAAGTTAGCTATTTGGCTTTTTAACACGCTAAAACTTCATCAGTTTAGCGCTCTAGTGTTAATGGCAATAAGGCTTATCCGCCCAACATTTACAAGCGATACCCAAATAGATGCTTCATCAATCAACTTGAGTTTTCCATCTCAGTTTAGGTATTGCGAACCCAAGTCCCAAGTGCTGTTAAATCGAGATGCTTATACATTTTGACGTCACTTAGACAGAAGCAAATTGTTAATAAAACCAATAAACTCCACATAAGGAATATGATAAAAATGAAAGTTAGTTCTATATTTGCAGTAGCAATTGCCGTAGCAACAATAACGCCATCCCACGCTAATTATTTCAAAGATGATTTTAACTGGGGATACAACGCTAGTATTTGGCAAGCCCGTGATGGCAGTAATGGCAGCCCTTTTGGCTGTAAGTTTACTCCGTCTAAAATCTCACCAAGTTCCCATGGTATCACTCTAAACGTAGCACCAAATAAATGTGCCGAGCTTAGAACCAAATCCTTACTAAGTTATGGCAAGGTTCAATCAAGCCTCAAAACAGGAAATGCCAAAGGTACTGTATCTTCTATATTTACCTACACTTCATGGCACGACGTGCCTGGCCGAGCGTGGCAAGAAATAGACATCGAGTTTTTGCCTAGCCTTGGCAATATTGTACATACTAACCTTATCTACCAACCCCAAGGTGGCCAATACCAAAGCTGGGAACTAGATATTGATTTAGGCCAATATGGCCTAAACATTCATCAAGACCTAATCCATATAGGTTTCGATTGGTCTAGCTGGAAAATTGATTGGTACTTGATAGATTCTTCAGGAAATACTCGCATCATTCGTAGCCTGTACAAGGACAATGGGGATGGCTTTATCGCCGCAAATGAGGTTCCACAATACGCATGGCCTGTGGATCCAACCCGTATAATGATCAACCATTGGCACGGCGATAACTCGGCAGATGCTATGTACTTCCCACAAGAGTACTTCTATCAAAACAACTGGGCCTATTACGATTACCTAGAATACACACCTAAATAAACTCAGCTATCGGCAGGCTTTATTTAAGCTTGCCGATTTTGGCCCAAGTTCATCTATTACTCAGCATACAAGCCCTAAAGCCTCTGCGTTAGTTCTCTTAAATTTCTGCCTTTCTTAACACAAGTGTTAGTCCAATCACATCCACGGCACAACATTATTGTAATACCATAACAACAAAAATACATTACATAATCAACAGATTTGAATCTACTAAACGCTAAGGATGGCCCATGCAAATTTCTGTAGTGATGAGAACACTAAGTGGTTTTGCAATTTTATTTGTTTTACTTATTGCGGTAGCGCTAATTGGTCAAATAAATATACGTAGCTTAGAGTCACAGCTTAACGAAACGGTTGATAGCCTTACCCCCACTGCAGAGTTAACTAATCGACTATCTGGATTATTGCTTAATACCGCATGGGTGATTGGATTACACAGCAATACCGAATCGAAAGAGCAATTAAGCCAACTGGAATCCCAAGCCAAAAGCCTTATAAGTAGTTATCAAGAGAACTACCAGAGTCTATTGTTACTTACTGAAAATTATCCAAATTTAAACTCTCTCCTTGGCCCTATAAAAAGTAATGCAGAAGCTACCTTTAGCGCAGCGAATACACAATTTTCAACCCATCAACAATGGTTGGCAGCCGATAAGTCGGTAGAAGAATTACGTCGAGATTTTAAGCAACAATGGAGTGGCTATAATGAGGATCTTGAACGAATTGCAGAATCGGTAGACGGCGAGGCGCATTTGATAGCCATTGACCTGCAAGCCGATGGTGTAGTGCTAGAGCGCCAACTAGACGAAGCTTTTTACGCCAAAACACCTGAACAAACCGCTCGTCAGATGCAGCAACTAAAGACCTTGTATGCCAGCATGATAGAAAAACGTGATGAGTTAGAATTCTACGTAGAAGACGATATACAAAACGTGGTTAACTATTTTGTATTACTTAATCAGTCATTAAACCCTCAAGGACTGTTCAGCGAAATAGACCGCTTGGTACGTTTAACTAAGCAACAACAAGACAATTTTTCCCTAATAAATAGCCAAACCGCCGAGGCTTTAAATCAATTGGCATTAGCCAGCGATTCCGTTTCATTAATCATTGCCCAAGCCAAAACACAAGCCACAGAAAAATCGCAAAGTGCAATTAGCACCATGATTGCGGTTGTGCTTGCTTCCCTAAGCATCTCCATTTTAGTGGCTTGGAGTGTTACCTCAAGCATTAAAGGCCCCTTAAAACGAACCTTACAACAAATGAAGCAATTGGTTGAAGGCGATTTCAGTCAACAAATCAGCGTTCAGAGAAAGGACGAATTTGGCCAAATAGCTCACCAATTAAACCTACTTACAGAGCAATTTAACCAAGTGATTGGCTCCATGGTAGACAGCGCAAAACAGCTAGAAAATAGCGCGGAGTCTGGACTAAATGCCAGTCAACATTCACGCACTATTATCTCAGAGCAACGCGCACAAACAGACATTGTCGCCAGTGCAGTAAAAGCCATGGAACAAGGAGTGCAAGACGTATCTCACCAAGCCAATACCTCTCGCGATGATATTGGAGATGTATCCGCACTTACCGAACAAGGCCGACTAGCAGCTCACACAACCCGTAAAACAACCACTCAACTAAAAACGACGATTCTTCATGCCGCCGAAAAAATTGATACTCTCAAGCAAAACTCCGATGACATTGGCCAAATACTCGATGTTATTCAGGGCATTGCAGAACAAACTAACTTGCTGGCACTCAATGCAGCCATTGAAGCAGCAAGAGCCGGTGAACAAGGCCGAGGTTTCGCGGTTGTCGCCGACGAAGTGCGTAACCTAGCAAGTCGAACACAAAATTCTACCACCGAAATTTTTAAGGTAATAGAAGGCTTACAAAAAGGCGCTAATGCTGCTGTAGAGCTTATGAAACATGGGGAAACTATGGTTATTGAATGCTTAAGCCAAGCAGAGCAAAGCGACCAACAATTAGAAAATATTGCCGTTATGTTGGAACAAATACGCGCTTACAGCCAGCAAATCGCCACTACCGCAGAAGAGAAAATGGCGGTTGCTTCACAAGTGGCAAACAACGTACAAAAAATTGTTGAGTTAGGTCATTCTGCCCATAAAGACGCCGAGCATAATGAGCAAGCAAGCGAGTCACTCAAAGTTAAATCCGAGCAACAATTGGGGCAACTGGCCATCTTTAAACTTAAAGAATACTTACCAAGCAATGAGCAAATGGCGACTCTGTAGGATAAAGATGAAAACCATTACAAACCCAGTGCTGTCGAACATCGGCTTATCAGTCGCACTTTGTTTAGGATTAAGTGCTTGTGGTAGTGCTTTGCTCGATCAAGATTCCAATAAGCCAACACTAAATCAGCAAGGTCTATTAGTTGTATCAAGTGCCAGCTTGGATGCCGACGGCCCTGTCCAAGGTCAAACCGCTTATCAACTGATTACCCAGCAATTTGGCAAAAATGCAGCGGAGTCACCCGACTTGTTTAGCGGCGATCATCAAGGCGAAACTCATATACTGGAAAAAATAGACCCGGTCTATGGCCCCTACTTTCGCTTTATCTTGCACCGCGACCTAGACGGCAACAAAGGAAAATACATCGACAGGCAGCGCAATGAAATAAAGATTTATGGCGGCTCTTCAGACAGGCTAAAAGGCCTCCAAAACAGTCACTTTGAATACAGCTGGAAGTTTCGCGTTAGCGAAGATATGCAAGTTACTAATAAATTTACCCATATTTTCCAGCTTAAAGCCGTAGGCGGTGAAGATGCTATGCCGATTATTACCCTTACGGGCAATACCCGCCGCGGAGAAGCCGGCTTAGAGGTAAGACACAGTCCGGAACGAAAAACCAAGGTACTAGCAAGAACAGATTGGCAAGCAATACGAGGCGAATGGCTAGAGGCTAAAGTACAGGCGCATTACAGCGAACAAGGCTGGTTTAGTTTACGCCTCACTCACTTAAGCGATGGCAGTAGCATCTTTAACTTTCGTGAAGACGGATTAGATATGTGGCGTGGTACTGAAGAGCATCACTTTGTTCGCCCTAAATGGGGCATTTATCGCTCACTGGTAGAAGCGCATAAACTAAACCCGCAAGTGTCAGTAGATTTTGCTAACTTTAGCATTCAGCAATTTGCGACTGATTAGCTCTTCTATCTAGCACTTCGCTAACTGTTTGCTGGCCAAGGCGTATGTGCAACGGCTAATTAGCGCAACTTGTTCCACCTGCATAAAGTGTCCCTGCTTTGCCAGCCGAATCACTTTTGAAGTAGGTTTGGCTAAGTGCTGCTCTGCATAATCAGCATTTTTAGGGTCAACCAAATGATCTTTCCCCCCTTGCACTAGCACTACCGGAATGTTTAGTTCCGACAAACGTACCGCAGAATCCGCTAAGCCATCTGGCAGGGCAAACATCTCTAAATTAGCGTGATTCAACTGCTTGCCAATATCCGATAACGACAACAAAAAGTGCCCAACACCAGTGTCAGCAAACTTGTTATACCAGCGTGGCTGAGTCAAAGTTTGACTCATGCCGCCAGCCAATAGTAACAAGCCATCAATCTGCTCAGGATTTTGCTCCGCAATGATAGGTGCTAAAGAAGCTCCCCAAGAATGCCCCACTAAAATTAAGGGGAGCTTTGGGTATTGTTGCTTTAAGTGCTGGATTAACGGCGAAATCAGCAAAGCTTGTGTTTGCATATTAGAAACTGGTTTAGGTTTAGCTTGGTCTTGATATTGTGATAAGCCCCAGCCCGGCCTATCAAAGCTAACTACACGAATGCTATTAATAAGCGAAGGTTCACTAATCAAATAGGCGCTGTCTTGCCAAGAGCCGGGTGTTCCGTGGATCCATACCATTACAGCTTCGTCGGCTTGGCCATTCTCATGCACACTCAAAGTGAAGTTTTCAGTTTCAAGTTGGTAATGCTCTATATCAGGGTTACCTAACAGGTGCTCTTGGATAAATTGTTGCTGCTGCTTAATCGCACTAGGCATGGGGCTACAGCCTAGCAAAATGCTCGATCCAACAAGCAAACTCAAGTTCAATAAACTTCTTTTGATTAGCGAGGCAAGATACATAAACCAGAAACACCAAAGCAATGAATAGTAACTAAAGCATTAGAAAGACAAATCCCCAAGTAAATTTCACAATTAAACCCAGCACTACTAACTTGACCCACTCCCAGCACATCGCCATAATCTGGGCTATTCCTAGGGTCTGTTGATCTTTCGAGCTGATTATTGCAGCAGTTTGTGGCTTATTTATACAGGGCAAAGGTTTTGATGTGTAGCTCACCTACATGAGAAACCGATAACGCGATAGAAACTAGTCACAAACGCTGTCCGAAGGCTTCGGCTAAAATCGTTTTATACTTTGTTAAGGCGTATTAGCTTAGAATAACTAGGCTGCGCACTCTTTGCCGCGCCTAAAACGATTTTATCTCGAACAAAACTTAACCGCGAGAGGTCAACAGACCTTAGCCATGGCATTAAAAATGACTAACCCTGAAGATTCACCAGAAGAAATTGAAGTAGAAGCCGCTGAAGTTTACGTAGATGAACAACCTATCGAGCTATATAAGGTTCTCAAAATTGGTAACTTAGTGAATGGCGGCGGCGAAGCCAAAATGGCCATTGCAGAAGGTTATGTAGGGCTTAATGGAGAACTAGAGCAACGTAAGCGCAAGAAAGTGTATGCCGGCGATATTATCGAGTTTAACGGCCAGTTTTTGTATGTTGTTTGCGATCAGCCAATCTCCGAACCTACCACGAAAAAGCCAAAAACTAACAACAAGCCTAAAGCTAAGGCTAGTAAAGAAAGCGACAAACAACAGACTCATAGCGAGCCTAAAAGAAACGCAAAAACAGGCCGTCATTCAATAAAGTTTTAAGCCTTAAAATAAACGAAAAGCAGCCTAAGAGCTGCTTTTTTTTGTATTTTTGTTGGGCATAAAAAAAGCCGCTATAAAGCGGCTTTTTTGGCTAAGTAAGTAAACTTACTTCTTAGCTTGGCGTTCTTTCTCTTCTGCGATTACCGCTTCAGCCACATTTTGTGGAGTAGCTGCGTAGTGCGAGAATTCCATAGAGAACTGACCACGACCAGAAGTCATAGTACGTAGAGAACCGATGTAACCAAACATTTCTGCTAGTGGTACGTCAGCTTTAATACGTACGCCAGTTACGCCAGCTTCTTGGTCTTTAATCATGCCACGACGACGGTTCAAGTCACCAATAACATCACCAACGTGATCTTCTGGAGAGAATACGTCTACTTTCATGATTGGCTCAAGAAGTTGAGGACCCGCTTTTGGCACAGATTGACGGTAAGCGCCTTTAGCTGCAATTTCGAAAGCGATTGCTGATGAATCCACAGCGTGGAAAGCACCATCATATAGCTCTACTTCCATATCTAGAAGTGGGAAGCCAGCTAACGGACCAGTTTCCATCATTACTTGGAAACCTTTTTGTACTGCAGGCCAGAATTCTTTAGGTACGTTACCACCAACAACCGAAGAGGTGAAAGTGAAACCAGAACCTACTTCGCCAGGCTTAATACGGTAATCAATTTTACCGAATTGACCAGAACCACCAGACTGTTTCTTGTGCGTGTAGCTATCTTCAATTTCTTGAGTAATAGTTTCACGGTAAGCAACCTGAGGTTGACCAACAACTAGGTCTACGCCGTAAGTACGCTTCAAGATATCTACTTTAATATCTAAGTGAAGCTCGCCCATACCTTTAAGAATGGTTTCGCCTGAATCTTCATCCGTTTCAACTTGGAAAGATGGATCTTCTGCAACCATTTTACCGATAGCGATACCCATTTTCTCAGAACCACCTTTATCTTTAGGCGCTACAGCAATCGAGATTACTGGAGTTGGGAATACCATAGGCTCTAGAGTACATGGGTCTTTAGGATCACATAATGTGTGACCAGTTTGCACGTTCTTCATACCTACAATCGCAATAATGTCACCAGCTTGTGCGCTAGTTAATTCATTACGGTCATCAGCTTGCATCTCAACCATACGGCCAATACGCTCTGTTTTACCAGTGAATGAGTTAAGGATGGTGTCACCCTTGTTCAACACACCAGAGTAGATACGTACGAAGGTTAATGCACCAAAGCGGTCATCCATAATTTTGAATGCCAACGCTTTAAAGGTTTCATCAGTAGAAACGATAGCTTTTTCGCCAGTTTCTTCGCCTTCGTCATCCATAAGAGGTTGAGGTTCAACTTCTGTAGGGCTAGGTAGGTAATCAACAACAGCATCAAGTACTAATTGAATGCCTTTGTTTTTGAATGCCGAACCACAGTAAGTTGGGAAGAAAGACATGTCACGAGTACCTTTACGGATACACGCTTTAAGCTGCTCGATGGTTGGCTCTTCGCCTTCCATGTAAGCCATCATTAGTTCTTCGTCTTGCTCAACTGCAGACTCAACTAGCATTTCGCGGTATTCAGCTGCTTTTTCTACCATATCCGCAGGGATATCGGTAACTTCGTAGTTCTCAGGAAGACCAGTGTCATCCCAGATGTACGCTTTTTCAGTTAACAGGTCTACAACACCAACGAAGTCATCTTCGATACCGATAGGTAGAACCATTACTAGAGGGTTAGCAGCTAGTACGTCTTGAGTTTGCTTAACAACACGGTAGAAGTCAGCACCCATACGGTCTAGTTTGTTTACGAAGATGATACGTGCAACTTCTGATTCGTTCGCGTAGCGCCAGTTAGTTTCTGACTGAGGCTCAACACCACCAGAACCACAGAATACACCGATACCGCCATCAAGTACTTTAAGTGAACGGTAAACTTCAACGGTGAAGTCAACGTGTCCAGGAGTATCAATAACGTTGAAGCGGTGGTCATCCCAGAAACAGCTTACTGCTGCAGACTGAATAGTAATACCACGCTCAGCTTCCTGTTCCATGAAGTCAGTAGTAGACTCACCGTCATGTACTTCACCAGTTTTGTGGATCTGACCAGTAAGTTTTAGGATACGCTCAGTTGTGGTAGTTTTACCTGCATCAACGTGAGCAAAAATACCAATATTTCTATATTTTGATAAATCAGCCATTGTTCAACTCTAATTCAATTGTTTTTCAAATTCGCGGGGAGTATACCACTACTGTCGCACAAGGCGAGAGGGTGAACTGTATTTGAGCGATTTATTGCGAAATTTCTTTAAAAAAGTGTCTTAAACTAGTGTCAACAAATAGCCGCAAGCCAGTTAGTCTCGGGTTTTTAGTTAAATTCGTATCTTCTTGTCAGTCAATAAAAAAAGTATAACTCCCCTACCCAATAATCAGCATAGTTGGCTTAAACGTTAGCGCAACTGCATTATTGTAGATATTACCGCCAGTTTGAATAGCGGCAACTCAGCTAGAATTATTTCTTTTTGTCCATCATAGCCTTAAGGTCAGCAAATGGGTTGGAAGTTGCTAAATCTTGCTTTAAGTCACTGCCAGCCTCTACCGTTGAGCCATACTGAGCGGCCTCAGTATATTTAGAATGCTCATGATCATGGCAATACAAGCACAATAACTCCCAATTTGAGCCATCATTTGGGTTATTAGTATGATCATGGTCGATATGGTGCACCGTTAGCTCTCGCAAATTAGAATAAGGGAACTCTCGAGCACAACGCCCACATACCCAAGGAAACAGTTTTAGTGCTTTCTCTCGGTAGCCTTGTTCAAGGCTTGCATAGTTATTTGGAATATTAGCCATTCTCTTCTCCAGCTATTTTTGCCGAACACTATAACACCAGCACCAATAAACACGTAACTCAACGGCATTGATTCGCTAATAACTAGAAACTTGGGTAAGCGCTTTCAAATTTCTCGAAAATAATCCACACTAAGCTTAATTGCGCTAAGGGAATAGCTATGGAAAAATCGTTAACTCAAATACACTGCGATCGCTGCCATTGCAGCACTACCACCGACCAAGTAAACGGCTGGCGAGTATTTTTGTATAACGGTTTAGAACTTCCATTAAGAAGAACACTGGGCTGGTGTAAACAATGTGAAGGTCTGGTTACCGCCGAAGAGTTTAGAGATATCAATCTCATCATCAAAGAAATGGGCGAACTTGTTCGCCAAGTGTCCGCTTTAGAAAAAACCTTAAAAACCAACTACTGGCAGCGGCTACTCAATCGCAAGCTTCGCCGAGTTCGGCGTCGCTCGGTAGAAAACCTACTAACCCTAGGCGCAGAATTAGATGTGGCCAGGCAACGGGCTAACCAAGCCAAATGTGTTTGCTGTGGCTCGCTAGAGGTTGCTGTTATCGACTCCTCATTAAACATCATTGGTCAGTTTTGGCAACGCAGCAACGATAAAGAAGTCGCTACAGGTTTAGTTCACCCACAATGTGGTGGAGAATTTATCGCCCGCCCAATTAAAAAAGTAAAACCTACCCAGTTTAGCCATTCTTCATCGCTACAGCCTCCAGAAAAAAACCAGCCAGATAACGATCAACAAAGTGTGGCCTAAGCCAACACTTTGTTGATTCACACTAGATAAACTGCGCTCATTGTTTAGCAACGAGTAAAAGCCTGCAATTTTGCGTTAGCACTTAACAAGATAATAACTGGTGCACTTGCTTTGCCCGCTCTCCCCAACTTTCCGAACGAACGCTCATTCTTTGAAAAGATGTTCTGCGCTGTTGCAAAGCCAAGGGTATTTGCAAGCTGTCTTGCAATGCTTCCACCATTTGAAAGGGCTCCTCAACTTGAGTCACCATACCCGCATAAGGCTTAAGCGCAGGAAAAGGCGTACTTACAATGGGGCGCCCTGCCGCCAAATACTCTCGTAATTTAAGTGGATCGCAAGCGGTAATTTGCTTACAGGCTTTAAACGGTAACCAAGATACCTGCCAATGTTGAACGTAACTAGGCAACTCACTGTGGGCTACTGCTGGGTAAACCTCAATGTTCGAGACTTGTTTAAAGGCAGAGATATCGGTTTGCACTTGGCCAATAAATACAAAGCGCCACTCTGGCAAAGCTTTAGCAACACTAACAATCAAAGGAATATCTAACCAAGCCGCGATTGAGCCATAAAAGCCAGCCACTGGACCGCCCTCTAAAATAGAAGGCGCCGGGCTTGATGGGCGAACAAATAAGTTGTAGTCAACGCCGTGGGGTAGAATACGGGTTTTGATTGCCAAACGTGGCTTCTTAGAGAACTTACGCAACAGCATGTCGCTGGCCACTAATACGTGGTCAGCCTTTTCAACCAACTGCGTTTCACACTCAGTAACATGTTTGTGGTCTACCCCAGCTAGAGCGTTAAAGTCATCGCCACAGTAATAAATAACTTGTCGCTCGTTAAGATGCCCCAACATGTCTACTGCAGTTGGTAAAGCAATCCACAGATCTGGGTTGTTCAACTTAAGGTGCTTAACTTGTTTATTAACCTGAGCTTTTAACAAACAGCGGTTAAACCAACGGAAAAAACGGCTGCGTGGCGCGGGCAACGCAATCGGCGACAATACATGAATATTAGCCGGCGTTTCCACGGATGCTTTTGGCGCTGAATTATTAGATGAAGATGATGTACTAGGACTAAAAAACATCGACACGACTTTTTCCATCACTCTTTTTGCATCACGTAAA
The DNA here is from genome assembly GCF_900537085.1 of Agarivorans sp. Alg241-V36. Taxonomy (NCBI): domain Bacteria; kingdom Pseudomonadati; phylum Pseudomonadota; class Gammaproteobacteria; order Alteromonadales; family Alteromonadaceae; genus Agarivorans; species Agarivorans sp. Alg241-V36. Next base: position 477,667 of record NZ_UNRE01000003.1, read on the forward strand.
CTTAAGCGAGGACGACGTAAACCAATGGAGTTAATCCAAAGAATACGGTGATTTTTAGCCAGTTCAGTTATCACATGCTGGCTACTACTAGGATGACGCTGCCAGTCTTCACCAAATACAATGAGATCGCGTTTCATACTATTTCTCCTCAATTGATTTAATGACTTTGGCAGGCACACCCGCAGCCAAAACTCCAGCGGGTAAGCTTTTAGTCACAATGCTGCCAGCGGCTACCACAGTGCCTTTACCAATATTGACACCGGCCATTACGGATACGCCCGTGGCTAGCCACACATCATCTTCAAGAACTATATCGCCCACTTGCTCATCAAGTTCGGGCAGCCCCGCTGCGCGTTGCTCAGCATTTAGAGGGTGGCCTGGATAACCCGCCATGAAACAACGCCCTGCAATACGCACGTTGTTACCAAGTTTTACGGTGCGGCCTACCGCGATGGTAGTTTGCCAACCAACGTCCACGTTATCGCCTATTTGCAACAGCGCGGGAGAGCCAGAACTGCTACGACCGCTAAAGGTAGTAGCCCCAGAAATTCGGCAACGGTTGCCAAGCTCTATACTTAGCCCTTCGCTAATTAAAGGCATACCGCCATAAAGGTATAAGGCTTGAGAGGGACCGCTGGTTTTGCTTCTAAATAACGGCGTCCACCATAATATTCTCAGTAGGCTGCAAAGAAAATTGCTAAGGCTGGTATGAAGTCGATACAACAGTGAGAATAACAATGGCACTTTAGGAAGCTGGCACAACCTGATTGCTTTTAGCAAACTAAACAGTTTTTTTGCTGTGGCAGAGTCACTACTTTTAAGCCAATGCTTAGTGTGATGTAAAAACATGCTGCTCATGAACATTCCCCTATAACAAGTAAATGTGATGTCTTTACTCATAGATAGCAGCATTTATGCCAACAAAATAATCATCATTAATTCAATAACTTAACAAGAGACAAAAGAGCCAATTGCAGTTTGCAATTGGCTCTTTTCACCTTAAACATAAGCTTTCTTAAAATGCACTGTTGGCTTTATCAGTTGCATGCCCCAGGCCAACAGCCAGCTCAAACCAATTACAGGTAGCAGAGAGGTCCAAATAGAGGGAGTTAAGAAGGGTAAAGCTAACAATAAACCTAAGGGAGGAAGTAAGGCCGCCAACAAAGGCAGTACTTTATAAGGCAGGGCCTGTAGCCTTAAGCTCATCATAGTAAACAAAACAAAGCGCAGGGCAAATACACTGTTGGTGGCCACAATTAGCCCCCAAACACCCCAGCTTGGAATAAGTAAGTAATACAGTCCAACGGCCAAAACTGCAGACAGAGCGTTTATTCGGGGAAGCCAAACAGGGCTATTAGGTAAATAGCAGCCTATGTCGGTGACCGCTGTAGCTAACTTGAACCCTAAAGCCAATAACATTAACGGCAGCCACTCTATGCCGCCTAAGTATTCAACTGGCAGTACCCACTTGAGCACCAAAGGCGCAAACAAAGCGGCAGACAGTATTAGCAGCATAAGCGCCAACAGCAAACGCTGATGAACCACACACACTTCATTCGCCCCATTGCTTTGCTGCAACACCGTAAACCGGCGCGGTAACCACCAACTTTCTAGCACACCAAAAGCCATGGCGGTGGCTTCTACCACTTTAATCATAATGGCGTACTGAGCCAGTGTTTCTGCCCCTAACCACTCTGCCAATAACAGGCGATCTAAGCCATGCATAATGAAAAGCGCAAGTGAGGCTCCAATTAAACAGCGCTGATAGCTTAAGGTTAACTTGGATAAGGCTAGATCTAGCTTTAACTTGAGCTGCTTTCGGCAAAACCACAAACCTATGCTTAAACCCAAGGCATTAGCCGAAACACTAGCAACAATTACGGCGTCCATTCCCCAACCTTGCTGTAAGCCCAACAAAGTCACCATTACTTGGCAGCTAGCTTGTGCCACTACCAAGTAAAAATAGCAATTAGCCCGGCGCTCAATGCGCAGCCACATCATGATTGGCTGTAAGGCAATAGAAAATGCTATCACCGCTGCCACAGCTGCTAGCTGCACAAGGCTCAAATTGGCGAATATCTCTAAGGGCACCAACGCTAAGGCGAAACCAGCCACTACCGCCAAAAGCAAGCCGTAACTTAAACTCAATAAAACAGAAGAGGAGATAAGATTGGCTTTGGCCGAAGCGTCTTTACACTCGGGATAAAAACGCGGTAAGGCTCCAGCGCTAATTTCCAGCAGAGAACATAGCGAAAAAATCACCACTAAGCTTTCTAGTACACCGTATTCTTGCAGGCTCAGGTAGCGGGTTGTTACCGGCAGCATCATTAGGCCAATGCCTTTCTGCAAGATCATTAATACGCCATATATGCCCATTTCCTGCAGAGACTGGCGCGCTTGTTTGAGCTTACTCCACAGCATAATTAGCTCTCCCGGCGCGGATCCGAATCAGCCACAGCGCCCACTCTCGGCTGTGCCATTTACTAAAACTGCTCACAAAATAATTATCTTGAGCTGACGCGTCCCCATTATTTAACTGATATTTTTCAATTAGGTGCTGGGTAAAACGCCAATAGCAAAGCAAATCAAACCAACTCACTTGGGTTCTTAGCTGCAAATAAGCATGGCGGCACAGCATTTCTAAACATTGCGGTGCAGCCTTAGGCAACAATTCACTTTGCTCCATGCGTTGCATAAAATCACCAATGGAAGACATTCGTGCATACAAGCGATGTTTATCGGCACCAGCACGTCGGCAAATACCTTGTTGGTTATGGCGATAAAAATAGTAAGGTGGGTCAATATGCACCACGGTTTCGGCAAACAGCTCAGCCATGTAAGAAAAAATTTCGTCTTCAAATAGCTCCCCTTGGGGAAAGCTGATTTGATGCTGAAGAATAAAACTACGACGGAATAGCTTGTTACACACCGAAGTATTTTCGCTAATATTTTGATGGGCGTAACACTCCACCCCATGGTCAGAAAATTTGCTAAAGCCACAGCTGACCCAATCAGCCTGTTGCTCACTGGCTTGGTTAAACATGTGTTGATACATGTTTTCATCAACATAATCATCACTGTCTAAAAAACCCAAATACTGGCCTTTAGCGTGGCTCATACCTATGTTTCGCGCTTGCGCTAAGCCAACGTTTTTTTCCAAATTAACGATTCGGATCGGCAAACTAGACTGCTGGGCGAAACGCGTCGCGACTTGGTAGGCATTATCTGGAGAGGCGTCAATCACTACAATGATCTCTAGTGAGCGAAGGTGTTGTTTAGCTAAGCTGCTTAAACACAGTAATAAATATTGCTCGGTATTAAATACAGGCACTATCACCGACACGCTCACTTGAGAAGCAAATACACTCTCCATTATTTTGCTCCTTCTGTACTAAAGCTTGGAGCTAACAACCCTGCCGAAAATTGCTGTTTAAGCTGGCGCGCTTTAACCCAATAACTCAACAGTACAATGCGCGCTACCGAGCCTCGAAATTTTAGATAGCGGCTCACCTTATAGTCTTGAGGCAATACCACGCAGCGTTCAACTAAGCGATACTTTGCGACTAAATGGTCGATAAAACTAAAGAAGCCTAATAAATCGATGGCCGAAATATGATAATAAAGCGCGCTTAAGGCATGGTTAGCTAAACACTGCAATAGCTCTGCAGCATGGTCTTCAATAGCACCTCTGCGCTCCATGTCTGCCAAAAACCTCGCTAGCATAAGTTGCTTGTCGTAGAGGTTAAATCGGCCATGATTATCGCCTCGACACAAACCCTCTGGGCTCAAGCGATAGTTGTATAGCACTTGCTTTACCTCTGCGACATTCTCCGTGGCAAAACGCGCGGTATAAACAAAAGGTTCATCCTCAAAAATCAGGTTGCTGTAAAAATTGATTTGTTTAGATAGCAAGTAAACTCGACGAAATAGTTTATTAGTAACAAAGGTATCGTCGTAATACTCTTTGGTGGGAATATTGTGGTATTCCACACTGGAAGCGTGCGTTTCGAAAGAACGCATCTGGCAGCTCACTACATCAGCATTGGTATTTAAGGCTTTGCAGAACATCAGCTCAAACATGTTGGGTTCTACATAATCATCGCTATCTACAAAACCGATGTATTCTCCCTGAGCAGATTGCATGGCAATGTTACGCGCCATCGACACTCCAACATTCTGTTCCAATACAATTTTGCGAAAACGCTCTGGGTATTGAATACAAAACTCTCCAGCAATAGCCGCGCAGTTGTCTGGAGAAGCGTCAATCACCACAATCACCTCAACATGTTCTAGCGTTTGTTTTGCCAAAGAGCTCAAACAACTCGCAAGGTAGTGCTCAGATTTATAGACGGGAACGATAATAGATACATTAAACATGGCGAAGCCCTCTTTGCTATTCATCGACCTTAAAGTTCAAGTTCGATTACAGGTCATAGCAACACTACAGCAAGAGCTAGGCCAGCAAGGATTAGTGGCTATTTTTCAATGATATAGATAGAAAAAAGAAAGCAGACAAAGGTGTTATTTAGTGGGCTTTGCATTATGCAATGGTTGACGAAGTAGCTGAGCAATCGCCACCACTAAGGCAGTAAATATATAAATTGGCCAGGTGAAACCTTGAGTAAGAAAAGTGCCTGAAACAATAGTGCCCAACATGCCGGCAAACACCCCTTCGGCACAGGAATATAAACCCGCATGTTTTGTCTTTGCCTCACAGGCTAAGGCTTGCAGATTTTGGTGGGCCAGCCTACATACTTTAAATAGCAAAGTGCAAAACACCATAAAACCCACAAAACCGGTTTCGGCCAATACCCCAAACCAAGTGCTATGCACTGCATGGTTTTTACCATCCCAGTGAGATGAGAAAAAATAGTAGTTCGCATAAAAGTTATCTATGCCCACGCCTGTAATAGGATTATAAAGGGCCATTTTGAAAGCCGCTTGCCAGGCATAAATACGGCCCATTGATGACTCGTCAATACCCGACTCAGCCGCCCCACCCGAGCTACGCTCGGACACGCCGGCCAATACAAATAGTATCGGCAAAGCCAAGGCCCCGGCACTTATTAGCAATGCTTTGTTTTCCACTCTTCGCCAAGCCAGTACTGCGCTAATGGTAGCAATACCCAGCAGGCCGCCGCGGCTTTGGGTGGCTAAAATAGCCATAATAATGGTAACTGCAGACACCAAAGCTAATAAACGAACCAAAGACACACCTCGCTTTAAACTATAAGCCAAGGCAAAACCTAAGGGGAATTGCAGGGTTAAAGCTAAGTCATTAGGATCGCCCAATACCGAGCCCATAGAACGACCAATGGTGACACGGGTGCCTTCTACCATTTCAATACCGGCTGCAGCATTTTGCAGGGCAACAATGGCTATCATTAAACCGCACACACAAAAGGCAATTGCCGCCTTTACAAAATCTTCAGGACGGCGCATCAACCAAGCAATAGCCACCGTCATTAAGGCTATTTTGCTAAACACACCATTAAAGTAGGCCATGGCAACCGGCCTACTGCTGGCAAACACCACGCCTACCGCGCACAAAGCCACAAATAACATTAGACAGCTAAGCTCTTTACCCCAGTAGATTTGCATTTTGCGAGAAATAAACAAATGCCAAGCTAAACAGGCCAGCGAAGCCAAGGCTAATAGTTGCGGAATGCGCAAAACATATAAAGCAGGAAAGGCTTCATGCAAGCGGAAAAAAGAAAAACAAACAAAGCCAAGCACTACCCAAAAGGGCTGCTTCATCACGGCTACCACCAATAGAGGCAGCACGCCTAAGGCTATAGGGATCAATGGATTAGGAAGCTTAAACCAAGTCAAAACAACCACAAAAATAACCAACAGCGAACAAACAATAGGCTTCAAGCGTATTGCGGTTTTAGGCTGCTTATCTATGGCTATTTTCATCTGATTCGCTCTCTGGCATTTAGCTTGCTTATGTAGAGCTATAAGCAAGCTAAATGCCAGCTAACAATCAGGAGTTAACTATGTCTCAGCTTAAGAATATTCAACCGGTATGCAGTGTCGTGATCCCTACTTACAATTGCTTAGGCTACTTAAAGCAAGCCTTAGAAAGTGTTGAGCAACAAAACGTAGCTGCGCTAGAAATTATTGTAGTAGACGATAATTCAAGTGATGGCACCTGGCAGTGGCTGCAAGCGCAACAAGAAAAAATGCCTAATTTGCGTAGAATTAAACTCTCAGGTAAAGGCCCGGCAGTGGCGCGCAATATCGCGATTCAGCAAGCTAAAGCACCGCTTATCGCTTTTTTAGATGCCGATGACATTTGGTTAGCCGGCAAGTTGCAACGCCAAATCAAGTTTCACCAAGCTAATCCAGCGCTAAGCTTTAGTTTTACTGATTACCGCCACGTAGCAGAAAACGGTGAAGACCGAGGAACCTGTTTCGAGTTTTGGCCAAGCTATCGCCAGCTCAGCCAACAAGCCAAATGCTACCAGCTTAAACCCGACGCTGCCGCCAGCTTGTTTGCCGAAAATGTAGTAGGCACTTCAACGGTTATGGCCTCGCGCGCTGCGCTACTAAAATGCTTCGCCTTTGATGAACAACTGCCTTCAGCAGAAGACTGGGATTTATGGTTGAAGCTGGCACTGCTTGGGCCGGTAGGCATTGCTAACTATTGTGATTGTGAGTACCTAATGCGTGATGGCTCGGAAAGTAGCAAAAGCCAGTTGCGGATTAAAGCTATGCACATTATCTACCAGCGCTATGCACCTGCAATAAAGCAGCAATCACCAAAAGCCCTAGCCCAAGCAAAAGCGCGCATCGCTACTGCTGAAGCAGAATTAAGTAATGAACAAAGCCTGCGCCTATCAGCGATATTCTCAAGAATTCAGGCGCTGTATTATTCGCCCAACCGCCGCCGACTTATTGAAACCTTGGCCGATACCCGAAACTTGTTATTGCTGAGATAACAAACAAAGCTTATTCCTATTCAAACAAAAAGGCGACCAAAGATGCTTAGGCCGCCTTTGTTCTTACTGATATTTATTCACTTATAAACGCACTACAGTATCGCAGCGTTTTTCAATCATATAAGGATCGTGGCTTACTAATAACAACGCACAACCTTGTTGTTTCGCCAAATCCACTAATAGGTCAGTCACCTCTTTAGCAATAATCGGGTCAAGGCGAGAGGTCGGCTCATCGGCAAATAAGAACACAGGGTCTAGTAACAAGGCACGCAAAATTGCAAAGCGCTGCAACTCTCCCCCCGACACTTCGGTGCTTCGGCGTTCTAAAAGCTCTGGTGCCAAGTTTAGCTTTTCCATTAAAACCGGCACTCGCTTGCGATCAAGCTTGTGCAGCTTGAGTAAATCCTCAAGCAATACCCCAAGTGAAACACTAGCAGTAATCGCCGCAGGAGGATCTTGGTAAAGCTTTAGCCATTGGTAAGGTTTAGCTTGGTTCGTTAGCTTATTTACTTTGCCTTCAACTGGCTTAAGTAAGCCCAACAAGGTATCGCCCAAGGTACTTTTACCACAGCCACTGTCGCCTACCACACCAACCACTTCTCCGGTATGAATCGTAAACTCGATGCCTTTAGAGAGCGCAGCGCCATTGCGACCTATCGCCAAGTTTTTGGTTTCAAGCACCGGGGTCTTAGCTATTTGGCTTTTCTCTCGCTGTTGCCAATGGCGCGGGTCCGCGGCAATCAGCGACTGGGTATAAGCATGTTGAGGATTCTCCAATACTTGCTCAGCACTGCCCCGCTCAACCACAACCCCTTCTTTCATCACAATAATCTCACCGCCAATCTGGCGAGCAACTTCAATGTCATGAGTAATGGTAAGCAAACCACCACCCTTGGCACTATCGATTAGCAATTGAATTATGTCGTCTCTGCGGCTGACATCTAAGCCTTTTGTTGGCTCATCGGCCAGTACCAATTTAGCGCCACCAGCTGTTGCTGCGCTTACCGCTAAACGCTGCGCCATACCGCCAGACAGTTGCCCAGGTCGTTTTGCAGCGCTGCTTTTTAGGCCCACTCGGTCTAGGTCTTCTATGGCGCGATTAAATGCAGCTTCTCCTTCAAGCTTGTGCAAACACTCGTAAACTTCAGAGACTTGCTGAAAGGCTGGCATTAAGGGGTCAAGTGCGCGCCACGGTTCTTGCGGCAGCATTATCACTTGGCGACCCCAAAGGTTAACTAGTGACTTTCGGTCATGAACTTGACCAAATACCTCTACCCCACCTTGCTGCGATAATTCGCTGGGTAACAAACCTACAATGGCCTGAGCCAACAAACTCTTGCCAGAACCCGTTTGGCCCAGAATAGTAAGCGGTTTATCTTGGTATAACTTAAGTGATAAAGGCTGAAGCAGCTCCAACTCTTTTGCTTTAATCGAAAGATCAGTCAGCTGAATTAAGAGATTCACGGCTCGCTCCTGCTAATAAATGAAAACCTAGTACCAATAGCGCAACCACTAGCAGGGGCTGAGCTAATACCCATGGCGCTTCAATATAAAATGGGAACAACTCAACACTCATTAAGCCAAGCTCAGCCAAAGGAGGTTGAATACCTACCGCGATAAAACCAAGTGAAGCCATCATTAAAATGGCATTCGCAGCGCCAAAAGCCGCCATAGTAAATACCGAAGGAGCCACAGCTGGCCAAATATGGCGCTTAAATTGATACCACTTACCAAAGCCCATCATCGCTGAAACTTGTCTCTCTGGGCTATCAACAATGGTTCGAGTAATTGCGCGGGTCACGCGATAATACTCAACCCATTGCACCAATGAGATAGCGAGGTACATCACCAGAAAAGAGCCAGGCGCCAACGCAGACAGTAATAACACCAACACCAAACCAGGCAGCGCCAGTAGAATATTCACTACTACGTCTAAACCTTGCTCAACTCGACCTCCCGCCCAAGCAGAACAAACGCCAAGCGTTACACCTAATACCGACGCGCTAATAACGCAAAGCACGCCCAAGCTAAATGACAAGCCAATAGCACTGGCTAAACGGGTCATCATATCTCGGCCAAAATGATCAGTACCTAGCCAGTTGTCACCACTTGGAAGGAGTAAACGCTGTGCTAAGTTTTGCTCATCAATACTATGCGGAGAAAAGCATGCCACCAATATTGAAAATGCCAGCAGGCCAAGCAGTATTGTTAAGCCAAGCTTTTGATTTAAATTAATTTGTTTCATCATTTCTCTAGCTGACCTCTTGGATCAATCCAGTAACACAACACATCAATCAGGCTATTTAAAAGTACAAACAAAACGCCCATGGTAAGGGCGCAGCCTTGAATAACCGGAATATCACGGGCGAAAATAGCGTGTGCTAATCCATGACCAACACCTGGCCAAGAGAACAGAGATTCAATCATCACGATTCCCTCAATCACGCTCACCAGTTGAATACCAATAAAGGCAACAATCGGCACAGCCATGTTTCTCACACCATGACGAAAGAAGGTCTGACTTTCGGTTAAGCCTTTTACACGAGAGAATAGATAAAAGGGTGAGCGAAGCACCTTGCCAACGCTATTGTGAACAACACGATTAGATACCGCCGCTAAGCTAATTGCCAAGGTGACACTGGGTAGAACAAGGTGCTGCCAAGTACCATAACCAGCAACAGGAAACCATTGCCATTCAATGGCGAATAGCAAAATCAGTATCAACCCCAATACAAATACCGGCATCGCGCGAGTGAAAGTGGAAAACCACACCACCAAGGAGTTAATCACACCGCCTTTTTTGCCCAATACTTCTTTGGCCGTTAGCGTTCCTAAAGGCAGCGCAATCAATATCGACAAGGCAATGCCCACCCCTGCGAGCATTAGTGAATGGCCAAGTTGATGCAACACCATTTCGCTCACCGGTAATCCACTCACTAGTGAATTACCTAAGTTGAGCTGCAGTAGGTCTAACAACCAACTAACATAGCTACTCAACCAACCTTGGTCTAAATTTAATTCTTGGCGAACAAGTTCAGCCGCCGCCGAATCAACGTTATCCTGCCCGTAACGACTGGCTGCAATTCTATAAGCCATGTCTCCTGGTAAGCTACGCATCAATACAAAGGTCAGCGTCCCTACTCCCCAAGCAACCAAAACAAGTTGGTATAAGCGCTTTTTAGCTAGATCCCACAACATCGTTTACTTTCCTACTGTTCGAAATACATCTGATTAATGAAGTAGTTGCGCTCAAATGGGTCAAACTTAAAGTTCTTCACACGTGCATTAACCGATGTATGTTGGCTGTAGCTTGAAATAGGCAAAACCGGAGTATCTTTGTAGATCTCTTGCGCTACTTCTTGGCTTAAAGTAAAAGACTGTTCCACTTGCGTTGAATCAAGCAGTTCCGCAATCGCAGTGTCTACCTGCGGATTAACCCAGTTCATGGTTCCCCAGTCGCCGCCACCGTTGGCAAAATCGCTACTAATAATTGGTAAAGGATCGGCACTAAAACCAAAGTTACGGGCAATTAGCGCCATTTCTAAAGAGCCATCGGTATGCCCAGCTGGGATCATGCTTGAGTTAGTCACGTCAACCTTTAGCTCTACACCCAATTTTGCCCACTGCGCTTGAATCGCCGTAGCTACTGTGGCCAATTCAGGACGATCTGCGTAGGTCATCATAGTGAGTTTAAAAGGTTTTCCTTGGCGCTCTAGCAAGCCAGATTCATTTTTCTTCCAACCTAAGTCGGTCAATATTTGCTGGGCCTGTTCTAAGTTGTAAGGGTTGTTGTCAACACCTTCAATAAACCATTGAGACATTGAGCTAGGCATAAGTTGCGCTGTTTCAGAGCCTTCAGCGCCCAATACATTTTTGCTGATTGCGGCTCTGTCTAGGGCCATGCTCAAAGCTTGGCGAGCTTTAACATCATCAAGGAAGGGATGGCCAGCATTTAACTTCACAAACATCGTTCGCGGAATCAAGTTGCTATGAACCTCTAGATCTGTGCTTGTTTTAAGCTGACTAAGCATGGCGGGATCTAGCGTAAACACAATGTCAGCTTCGCCAGATTTTGCCTGCAAAATACGGCTCTCTGCTCGGTGGCCGGTTAAATAAGTAGCAAAGTCAATTTGCCCCTTTTCACCCCAGTATTCATCAAATTTTCTCACGGTTAATTTGTGAGGCGGCGAAAAGCTTTCCATTTGGTAAGGGCCACTGCCATACAAGACCTTAACAGCCCCACCCTCTTGGTAAGATTTTTCAGATAAAATGGCATTCGAATAGTTGGTTAGCAAAGAAGCAAAAGCAGCGTAAGGCTTAGCCAAATCTATTTTAATTTCATTGTCGCTAATAGCGGAAATCTGGGTTACTTCGGCTTTTTTCAACGTGCCGTGTTTACTAAGAGCAGCATTCAGAGAATTCACTACCGCTTGTGCATTTAGCTCTGTTCCATCATGAAACTTAACCCCATTTCGCAATACAAAATGCCAGCTCAATCCATCTTCACTGCTATGCCACTCAGTGGCCAAACCCGATGTGATAAGGCCTTGCTCATTTACATTAAGCAGCGTTTCTATCACTTGCATGCGGGTTAAAATATAACCCTGCTTAGAAGGATCTAAACTGGTCATTTCCCAAGGGCCACTAATAGACAAAGTATTAGTTTTACTTGGTACTACAGAATCTGCTGAAGTTTCACTGCGATTATAGCTAAGAGCAGTAACAATGACTGCCGCAGCCAAGGTGGCGAACAAAACGCCACGTTTAAATTTCTTTTTTGGAGCATAAGATATTTCGGTCATAACAAATCCTAACGTGATGACATAAACGTAATAAACAGAGGTGGTTCTAAATAGTTTTATAGAGTAATAACTAGGCGATAAACGGGGGAGAACGGGTTCTTGGGCGCGCTGCATCACAAGTGGCATTATCTAAAGGCTCTAAACTAAGCAAGCTTTTATCACCGCTTAAGAATAGCTCTGAATTTGCCTGAATAATTAGCGCACTATTTATCGCTTCATATATTTCACATTGATGTTGCTCATGAGCATGATGGTCAGCCTCCATTGCATGCACCAGCGAAAGACTACTCAATCCAACAGGGAGTATAAGCATCGCCAGCAAAAGCAATTTATTGAAATGAAAGCGGCTGAAATAAAACACAATAGCGCTAATGAACCTTACAGAATGTTATAGTATATCATTTAAGGAGGGAATCACAGCCAAGGCGATGCAATATACTCGCTAATTGTATATAGCGAAATACAGTTACGATTTTATGATTAATTCTTAAACTTACTGCTTCAAAACTAAGCGAATACACCACTACAACTGCCCTCGCAGGATCCTCTCGCTTTACAAACTCCCTATTTACGAACGGCATCATATCTTAAAATCTCGCTCACAAATAGTAATAATTATCATTTGCATTAATGAATAAAAAGGCTCATCATGGCGAAATGTTACAACATATCAATTTGGAAGGTTACTATGAAACCCAATATTCACCCAAACTATCAACAGGTGGTATTCCACGATACCGCATCGAATACCCATTTCTTGGTGGGCTCTACAATTCAAACCAAACGTACTATCGAATTTGAGGGAAAAACATATCCTTACGTTACGCTAGATGTATCTAGTGCTTCCCACTCTTTCTATACAGGTAAGCAACGTGTTGCCAAGAAAGACGGTCGAGTATCTAAATTTAAGAATCGCTTTGGTAGCGTAGGGACAAAATAATGAAAGTACTTAGTTCCTTAAAAAGTGCCAAAAATCGTCATCCCGATTGCCAAATAGTAAAACGCCGTGGTCGTATTTACGTAATTTGTAAAGCCAATCCTAGATTTAAAGCGGTACAAGGCACTAACAAAAAGCGTAAGTAGTTTTAGCTAATGAGCGGCAGCAAGCGTGGCGGATATAAATGGTATAAAACGCACTTGCTGCTGTTATAAAATAGATGGCGAATTTGCCTTAGCACGACTCAAGGGAACCAACTGCTCGTAAACCTGTTCAAATTGTTGAATAACGGCTTCTGGCGAATAGCGTTGTTGAATGGTTTTTCTGGCTTGCTTCGCCAGATTCGTTTGTAAATGCGGAGTGGATTGCCAGCTCTTAATAATTTGTTGCCACTGCTCAATATTAAACCCCTCTAACAGAAAGCCATTTTGTTGGTGCTGAATAAGCTCACTTAGCGCGCCAACATTATTGGCGATAACCGGTATGCCTCTGCTCATCGCTTCCAGAGCAGCTAAGGGTAAACCTTCGTTGCGCGAAGGCATGCAAAGTAAATCCATTTCTTGCCAACAATTGTCCATGCAGTTTTGTTTACCGCGTAAGCTCAAATTACTAAGACTTTTATACTCCTCATTAGGCTGCAGCGTACCTTCGCCAAATACCACAAAATCTAGCTCCGGCATCGCCTTCGCTAATTGATAGAACCTATCAGGACCTTTTACTTTGGTAAGGCGCCCCACAAAACCAATACATAAACGACGTTTTTTAACTAAAGATTTGCTTGCAGCTTTAGGCACTTGCACAAAGTTGTTCACTATTATGCTCGATGCCGCTACGCGTTTAGCAATGTCTTGGCTAATGGCGATTCTAGCTTGTGATAAACATGCGGTGTAACGATCTAACCAGTCATAACAGGCCAAACGACCTTGGCTAACTTCCCCTGCATGAAAACTCGACACCAATTTGGTCGATTTAATACAACGCAATAAGCGAGCAATTAAACTGGCTTTATAGCCATGGCTATGCACCAGTTTTGGCGAAAAATCGTTACAAGCATGCAGCAAACTACCCACGCTACCATCAAGAATCAACCAAGGAACCGCGGCGCTATTGAGCTGCTCCAGCATTGGATGAGGACTGGCATAAGCCCGCCAAAACACCACGGCAATATTGTGACCACGTTGATGAAGCGCCAAGGCTAGGTTAGCCACATGGCTTTCTATTCCCCCCACGGTTTGGCTATCGATAAATAACCAAACCGCTTGGGCTGGAGGTAACTGGGTACTATGCTGATAGGCTCGCATGCTGTTACCTACTAAAATGAAAAGCTTGGCGCAGCGGCGCTCAACTCAGCTAAACTCAGCTCTTGATGAACCCGAGTCACATTACCTGAAGATAATTGCCAAACCTCAGCAACTAAGGTGCTGGCATGAGCTGGCAAAGTGATATCTAATGCCATTTGTGGTTGGCTTATTTGACCTCGCCATACACAAGAGCTGTACTCTATGCTCTGCTGCTCCAGATCTTTCCATTGGGTACAAATGTTTAAGTAAGCGCGCTCATCTCCCACCAGTGGATATGACACTTGTAGCGCTAAATCTTGCTGATTACTAAATATAAAGCTCTCTGCTACTTGCACCTCTTCCAAGCTCGTGGCAATAGGTGTTGGCTCCGGAGAGGGCTCAGGTACAGTTTCAACCGGCGTTGTAGGCTCAGGGCTAGGCTCAGTCTCTACTGTTTCTACCACTTCAGTTTCACCTCCGCCGCCTCCACCGCCACAAGCCACTAACAAGCTACTGCTTAATACTAATAGTCCACTACTTAAGATGTTGTTTAGGTTGATTAACTTGTTCATGGTATTACTCCTGATCTTGATAAATAAGTTCGCTGCGGGCATTTTCTAGCAAGTACCAATCACTGGCTTGCTGGCCTTCGCTTTGTGCATATTCAATAAAGTTGGGGTAGGCATCGCTTACTTTGATGCGCTCAAATGGGTACTGCCAGTTGTAAGGCACAATGATTGCCCAAGGCAGGCCATTGCCAGTTTGGTAGTAGGAATTTGCGGCTGGATTAGACACGTCATCCATGCTTCCCCACAAGGCGTCGTCGGCTTGCGAGCTCGGACTTTGGTTTTTGGCGTGGATCTCTAAACCGCGACCGGGTGAGCTAGCAAAATACGGGTTACGAGCATGCTCAGTTGCGTAGATAAATGGGTCGAAAGGTGCGCTTGGTAAACTACTCGCTGCCACACCTTCAAGCATTGGTAACAATACTTTGAAGTGGAGCTGACCTTCGCCGCGGCAATCGCTTTGTGTTTTGTAAAAATCACACTGGTTTTGATTATTAATATAATCACGCACATTGCTGGCAATAATCGCGGTTATGTCGCTGGTATTGGCATCTAACACCGGGCTATCTAATAACTGTCCATTAATTTCATATCGAATGGCTGCAACATCCACCATCGATTTATCAATCCCAGGAATACGGATCGCAAAGCCATTGTGAAAGCTTGCGCCAACTGCTCTTACTTCGCCTTGTAGTTCTACTCTCGCAACATCGCCATCAGCAAAACTTAAGACCTTGGTTTGCAGGTTTACTACTAGATCATTAAGGTCGTAGTCTCCCTCTGCTGGCCAGTTATCTTCAAAGGCTACAGTGGCGTATCCATCGGCGCTTGGGTAATAGCTAATCTGAGTGGCCGAGTCGCCAACGTAGATTTGCATATCTTCGACTTCACCATCGGGTGCACCACCAGTAGCGGCATTGCCACCGGCAGAGCTAATTCGAAAACGCGCCCAGCGGTCGCCACTTTCATAGCCCTCAGGTACGCTCACCAATAGTGATTGCACTCCACTTACTACTGCTTGGTCAGTTAGCACCTGCTCTTCTGGGTCAAATACCCCATTACCATTTAAGTCTATCCATGCACTTAAATAGCCATTCGCAGAGCTATCCACCTGCACCACAAAGTCGAGGCCTACTTGCACATTGGTTACAAATGCAATGCCGTCTTCATCGTCTAGTAATCGAGAGCTATCATCACTTCGAGGATATACATATGCATCGGCTTCGCCGTCTACATAAGTACCTAAGTGAATGCCGCCATCCACCAGCTGGTGACGGGCACCATTGCTTTCTAGCGAAGTACCAAAGCTGTCGGGTGCATCACCGAAATCGATATTCGCTTCATCTTCGGCAACAATTGGCGCAATTGCACAGCGCGCGCCGTCGTTGTTGCCAGAGGCTGGGCCTTGTGCATAAAACTGAGCTTGAGGGTTGTTTTCTGCCACGTCTATCTTAAAGACAAAGCCGTCGCTGTTGCGGCTAATATACAAATAACCATCAACATCGAAATAAACCGCACCAAAGGTGCCGGTTTCCCCAACATTACCAAGGTTACTACTGTTGCCATTGGCTGCGTCGATACTCCACAAGTTACCGTTGCTATCAACGCTATAGAGCATGTTGTTATCGGGATGGAAGGCCATATCAAAAATGCGCAGGTTTAAAGCACTACCATCAATGACCCGCTGCATCTGTAGGTAGTCGCTATCATTTTCATCTAGCGATACACGGTATAAGCCGCGAGAAGATCCGCTGCGATACAGATAATGTGCATTGTGGCTAACAGCAACATCACCCACATAAAAACTCACATTACTGTCAATGCCGTTCCAATCTAGGTTTAGTAGCTGAACTTGGTAATCGTCACCAATTTTTGCCAAGGTGCCGTGTTGGTAGCTCCACGCGTAAAGATAATCGTCATGAAGGTTGAATCCTATAGCATTCAATTTGCCCGTGGTTCCCATATCGCTGGCTAAGGTTTGGTAAAAGCCAGTGGCTAGGTTTACGCCAAACAGCTGGGCGACATTTTGTTGCACAAGAAACGCTTGTGTAGGGCAGCTAGAAAATGCCGCACCGTAAGAGCTCAGAGGTGAGCAAAGTGCGGCAAAAGCAAGGGGTTTCCAAAGTTTCATAGTCAATCCTATCGTTTGCTAAATGAGGCTTGTAGTTGCTTATCAGCAAGAGCCAAGCCAGATTTGTAACGATATGATTTATATGAATTTAAGAACCTATTCCAGCTTAATAGAAGACAGTTTCGCATCTTGCAAATCACTTAAAATAGCTAAGATAAAGCAGCCTATTTCTCCAGCAACCAAACCGCATTTTCTACGGCAATGCCTTTGGCAAAGCCTTCTGTTTCCTGTCTGCTAGCAAGTTTCTTTAAGCCATAAGTTGATGCATATAAACGCTCTATTTCAGACTCAGCTAAGGCAAAGGGAGGCCCGGAATACTGGCTTTGCTCGTAGTTATAAGTAACCACTAATTGCGACGCTTGGTTAGTGATACTTGCCAGCATTTGAGCATAGCGCGTTCGAATATCTTCGGGCAAAGCTACCAAAGCGCCACGATCATAAATCGCGTTGACCTCACCTAGTAACTCACTATTTAAGCTAAAAATATTGGCGACAAAAATATCTATGTTAGTGCTTGAGTAATGAAAGCCATCAGCCAATACTGCTACTCTTGGCTCTATGTTTAGCTCTGCAAAAAGCTGCTTTATTGCATGCTCGCTAAGCTCTGCGCCAACCACTTTCATCCCTTGGTCTAGGAGCCAAGCGATGTCTCGAGTCTTCCCGCATAAAGGGACAAACACTCGCGCGCCAACCGGTAATCTAAGGGCGTCAAAATACTCGTATAAAAAGCGGTTAACCTCCCCTTCATGAAAACCTATTTCGTCTTTCTCCCACTTTTGATGCCAAAACTGTTCGTGCATGTTTACCTCCTAATACCTTTCTAATATGCAAAAAGCGTTGTGCTAAGTAAGCTTATCCACTAGCTTACAAGTTAAAGTCGACTTTAAGTCAAGAGTAAAATGAAATGGATATAGCAGAAGTAGTAAAGGCCTCCGGCCTTAGCGCTTCAACACTGCGTTACTATGAGCAGCAAGGCTTGATTAAATCTAATTCAAGAAAGGGATTGCGTCGCAAATTTAGTACTAAGGTGATGGAGCAGCTAGCCTTTATCGCTTTAGCCAGCCAAGCTGGATTTTCACTGCTGGAGATTAAATCGATGCTTAGCCCAAGCGGGCCAATTATTGACCGCGATAAGCTTAATGCAAAAGCCGATGAATTAGATAAAACCATTAAAGCACTCACCACCATGCGTGATGGTTTGCGCCACAGTGCAAAATGCAAAGCCCCTAATCATTTCGAGTGTCCAACCTTTCGCAGGTTGCTTAATATCGCAGTTAAAAAGCCGGCTAAATCAAACAACAAGCTAAAATGAGAGCGTTGAATAAAGCAAAAAGCCCCACTATGCAGGACTTTTTAAATAACTGTGCTAGCAGAGCTTAACTCGCTTCCACTTCTTCCCAAGACTGCTTTTTGCGATAAATCGTAGAAGGACTCACATCTAGCAACTCTGCAGCTTTAGGAATGTTGCCATCACAATGGTCTATCGCATGCTCTATGGCTTCTTTTTCGGTAATCCACAGCGGTTGAATTTGGTATTGGCTAGTGCCGTTTACGCCAGCTTCATTTTGTTCCTCAGCAACAACTTCTTCTGGATGTCGACCATCTTTACCTATCGCACCTTCTGGCACTAATTGATTAATTGGCGGCGGTAACTGGCTGGCTAATACTTCTTTACCATCGTGCAAAACACAAATATTGCGAATAACATTTTGCAATTGGCGCACATTTCCCGGCCAATCGTAGTTGCTCATTACCGTAGCCGTTAGGCTGGAAAAGCGACGAAACTGTTTGCCCTCTTCTTTGGCGTAACGGCGTAAAAATTTTTGCGCGATACCGGGTACATCTAAGCCGCGCTCACGCAATGGCGGTAAGTGAATCGGCACCACATACAAACGATAGTAAAGGTCTTCTCTAAATCGACCGGCTTGTACTTCTTCCCAAGGATCGCGGTTAGTGGCGCACAAAAACCTAACATCCACTTGCTCTTCTTGACTGCCCCCCACTTTTTGAAAACGACCAGTTTGCACAAAGCGCAGCAGCTTAGTCTGCAACTCCATGTCCATTTCGCCTATTTCATCAAGAAACAGGGTTCCACCATGAGCTTGCGAAGCAGCGCCAGCGCGCATTGACGAAGCCCCAGTAAATGCCCCTTTAACATGGCCAAAGATCTCGCTTTCCATAAGATCTTTTGGAATAGCACCACAGTTAATCGCTACAAAAGGTTTGTCGACTCGAGCACCTTGTTTGTGAATGGCTTCCGCACATACTTCCTTACCAGTACCACTTTCACCAGTAATAAATACCGTGGCTTTACTGGGCGCAACCGCCTCGATCATCCGATAAACATTTTGCATCGCTAAACTACTGCCGATAAAGCCATGAAAGCTGTCTCGACCCGCATCGGCTTGGTAGTTTTCAACTAAAGATTTTAGCTTGTGAAGATTAAGCGCATTATTTACGGTGACTTTTAAGCGGCTAGCATCGAAGGGTTTTTCTATAAAATCGACAACCCCTAAACGCATAGAATCAACAGCGATATCTACCGAGCCATAAGCTGTAATAATAATCACCGAGGTCGGCAGGCTGCGCTCAACCATCCATTCTAGTACTTCCATCCCGCCCATATCTGGCAGGTTTAAATCCAGTAACATCACCTGGGGAGATTGCTTAGATAAAAACTCAATTGCTGCTCCACCGGTGGCAACACGGGCTAGTTTTAGGTTCTCTTTACTTAAATAAGCCTGATAGGTGGCGGCAAGTGTTTCGCTGTCTTCTACCAATAACACGGAGGCTGTTAACTCACTTCCCATGGCTTCTCCTTAGGCGCACACTGTTTTTTCAAACTGTTTAATAGCATTAATTGTTTGCTCTACAACATGATCTAGCTGCGGTACGGTATTGGCTAATGCTTCAGCATCAGAGGCCTTACCGGCCACTTCTATAGCCAAAGCTAGCTTTCTTAAACGTTCTCCACCAAAGGTGGCCACATTGCCTTTTAATGTGTGTGCAGCGAGCGCTACATCATCAAATAGCTGCTGTTCTAATGCTTGTTTAATGGTAATTCGCTGCTGCTCTGTTTCTTTATAAAGCAAAGACAACATCAGCGGCAAGGCTTCTGTTCCAGCGTCTTTTACCAACTGGTCTAGCACCTTACGGTCAAGCAACAAACTTAAATCTTGCTCTGAGTCCGCTTCTGGCTCAAGCGGACCAATCTGTACTTGCTTAATAGCTTTAGGCTCAGCTTGAACAGCGACTGGCGATTCATCTTTCTTAACCAAACTAAGCGGCTCACTTTGCGGCCTACGGATGCTTGCTTCGTTGTACCACTGAACCAGTTTAGCCCTTAGTAAAGGGATGTCGATAGGCTTAGTGATAAAATCGTTCATACCTGCAGAGAAACAGGCTTGCTTATCTTCAGCAAAGGCGTTGGCCGTCATCGCTAAAATCGGCGTTTCTTGGTTGAGCCCTTCAGATGCCCGAATAGCTCGAGTAGCAGCAAGGCCATCCATCACGGGCATAGCCATATCCATTAACACTACGTCGTATTGATTATGCTCGCAGAGGTCAACGGCAATTTTGCCATTCTCTGCACAGCTTAATTCTTTCACAAAATCTTTTAGCACTTGAGTAACCACAGCACGATTCATCGCGCTGTCTTCCACTAGCAATACTCGCGCATCAGCGGCTAAACCTTGATGCGGTTCGCTTTGCTCCGGCAGTTCATCAAGCTGAATGGCAGGAGCATGGCGGCCTCTAAAGGGTAGGCTCACGGTAAATGTGGTACCGCGGCCAACCTCGCTGTCTACGCTTACTTCACCACCCATTTTTTCCACTAACTGGCGAGTAATTGCCAAACCTAGGCCCGTGCCTGAATAACGTTTAGTTGCGCCACTTTCAACTTGATAGAACTCTTCGAACAATCGGTCTTTGTCTTCTTTTTCAATCCCAATACCGGTATCTCTAACGGTGAGCTCAATCCCATAAGGTTGGCTAGTTTTTAAGCCCAAACTTACCCCGCCTTTAGAGGTGAACTTAACGGCATTGCCCATTAGGTTAAATACAATTTGTCTAAAACGCAGCGGCTCACCAAAGTATTCCGGCATAATCTCTGGGTCGACATAAAGCTCAAACTTTAGGGCCTTTTGCTGGGCAGTGGTATTAAACAGCTTAACGATGCTTTCTAGCGTAGCCGTTGCCGAAAACCACTCGTTATTAAACTCTAATTGACCAGCCTCAATTTTTGAGAAATCTAATACATTATTCACCAAAGCCATAAGGGTGTGGCCAGCCTCGTTGCCCGTATCTACAAAACCTTGCTGCTCTAGGCTTAAATTTGTTTCTTTAAGGATTTGGTACATGTTGATAATGGCATTTAGCGGAGTGCGGATCTCATGGCTCATGCTCGCCAGAAAACGGCTTTTAGCCAAACTGGCGGCTTCGGCATCGTGCTTGGCGCGCTCTAGTGATTGCTCAACCGCTTTTTGCTCACTTAAATCGGTAAAATGAGCCACATAATGGCTTACTTCACCCTCTGGGTTTTTTACCGAAGAGATACTTAACCATTCTGGCAGGCGCTCGCCATTTTTTCGAAGGTTTACAATTTCGCCCGACCAAACACCCTCTTGTTTTAAGTGTTGCCACATATTGTCGAAAAAGTCTTTGCCGTGTTCACCCGAACTTAAAATAGACGGAGTTTGGCCAATCGCCTCTTCTTCGCTATAGCCGGTGATTCGAGTAAAAGCTTGGTTCACTCTTACTATTTGCGCATGTTGGTTGGTAATAAATATCGCTTCGTTGGCATCAAAAGCTTCGGCAGCTAATTGCAGCTCTTGCTCGGTACGTTTTCTATCTGAAATATCTCGCATGAATGCAGTGAACACAGTGTCGTCGCCCACTTCTACCGAGCTAATGGTAAGCTC
This sequence comes from Agarivorans sp. Alg241-V36, assembly GCF_900537085.1. Taxonomy (NCBI): domain Bacteria; kingdom Pseudomonadati; phylum Pseudomonadota; class Gammaproteobacteria; order Alteromonadales; family Alteromonadaceae; genus Agarivorans; species Agarivorans sp. Alg241-V36. The sequence continues at coordinate 499,246 of NZ_UNRE01000003.1, forward strand.
TGATAAAAACTCATGACCTTCTTTATGTAGGGCCGGTAACTCCAAGCGTTGGCCTAATACGGGGGCTTCTCCAGTTTTTCTAAAGTGTTTTAAGCCTTGGCGGTGGGCTTCTCTAAACTTTTCTGGCACCACAAAACTGGCTAAATCTTTGCCGACAATTTCCTCTCTGCTGTAACCAAACATTCGCTCGGCACTTTGGCTAAACTCCAATACGTGGCCATGTCGGTCGGTGGTAATAACAGCGTCCATGGCTGAAGCAATGGTCGCTTTTAGAATCGATTGGTTTTGCTTAAGCTCTAAGGACAGTTTTTCTTGAGTATCAATCGCTTGCTTAAATTCTAGGTGCGACTTTTCTAAGGCCGCCGACATTGTGTTAAAAGCATTGGATACTTCAGAAATCTCATCTTTACCTTTTACTTTAAGTTGAATGCCCGGCCCCACTTGGGTAATGGTTTTAGCCGCATCTCTTAAATCACCGAGTTGGCGAGTAAGGTAAGAACCCAGTAAAAACGAGAATAAAGCCACTAAAGTTATTTCGAGCAAGGCAATGCTCACCCCAAATGAGCTAGCCTCTGAAATCAAGCCATGTAAACCATGGTCATAAATACCAATCTCGACATTGCCATATAAGCGATTGCCCACCACAACTTCATTTTCGGTAACAAATACGCTGTGTTCATGATCTCCCAAATCGGGATTGTCTGCGGGATGCGATAGAGGGTCCATGCCACCTTTAGATAACAGACGATCGTTTTTGTCTTTAATGATGACGTAGGCAATGTCTTTTTGAGCGGAGAACTCTTCGGTAAGGCTGTCTAAGGTGGCAAGGTCGGTAGTAATAATGGCGTTTTTGGTAGTAGAAACGAACAGCGAAGACATCATTCGGCTGTGTTGTTCCACTTGCAGCTCGTTAGAGTCATAAAGCCAACCTATGCTGCTATACACCAACACGCCTAGCAGTACGGCCTCGATTAAGGCGACGCCCAGAACTGTTTTTGCCTTAAAGCTAAGTGTCATTGCGCCGTTTCATCCTTGTTTCTATCTATCACTAGTGGTGGGTATTACCTATGCCAAGCGCTCGCACATCATCCCAATCGCTGTCTTCAGCGGCTATAAAGCCCTTCATGTTTAGCGCTTTAAGTAAGCTTTGTTGCTCTTCTTTAACGCCAATGTCCAAAAAGGCTTGTTGTACCGCGTTGAATACTTCCTCATCAACCTTTGGATGAGCGGCCAAAGCATGTGGCGTAAAACCTGGCGACGTCCATAATACCTTTAACTGATCTTTTACCGCACTGCTTTGAAAAGTGCGAGGAATTCCGCCGCCAGCTGGGTATAAACCCGCCGCAACAGCACGATAAACAGAATCATGCGAACCTACATAAGCAGGATCAAAATCAATATTTTGCTGTGCCAAATAACCTCGAAGCACCACGCTAGCCGCAAAAGCTCTTGGTGCGGGAAAGGCCAAAGACTGAGCGTTTAACTGCGCTACATTACTGATAGTAGTATCAGATTCCTTTCTTACAACAATAATTCCACTCAGTTTTTTGTCTTTGGATTTTGCAAAAGCTTGGTAGCCCGTTTGCTCAGAATACACTTGGTAGTGGTAGGGATTCATGTAAGCAAAATCGTACTGCCCTTCTGCTAAGCGTTTTTCAAACTCAGGAATGCTAGGCGCAGTTTTAAATTCTAAGAGATGACCACTGGTTTCGCTCACGGCGTCTAGCAGTGGGCTCCACTGTAAGGCTAAGCGAGTGGCAGATTGCTGCGGCACAATGCCAAAGGTGTAAGTTTTGGCTTGGGCTTTAGACACCAAGGCCAGCAAAATCACCAGCAATAAACATACTAAAAGCACCGTGGCTTTAATCTGCATGCGGCGCTTAGCTTTATACTGCTTGTTTTTTATTTCATACAATTCTTGTTGCTGTTTACTCAATGGAACGCGATATCCCTTCGCCGTTTGTATTATGAAAAACATATCATATCCTTGTTGAAAGTAGTTGAGAGTTAATAAGAATTCTTTGCAGATACCCCTGGAAACGAGGAAACATCTCGGTAATTCGTGAGGTCTCTCTCAATAACTCGCTTTTTAAGCTTGGATTAAAGCGATCGTTCATCACAACCCCAAGCAAACGAATGTCTTCAAGGCTTAAATCGTTAATCGCTGATTCAAATGCAGGTCGAGAAGTTACGCCGGCCATCATGGTGATAATGCTGGCATCACAGGCTGATAAAGCCCGAGCAGCGTGCAAGTTGCCGCTATTGGTTTGATTAATCGCCGAGGTGTCGACCAACACCAGTTGGTAACTTTGCTTCCATTGCTCTACCCATTGCTCTATCGCACCTGGCTCTCTTAGTTGCACTAAGCTCACTTTATCCATAGGAACAGGCAAGTAATCAACGCCCGATTGCTGGTCTTTAATCACCCCCAGCACTTTGCCGCGATCCCAACCTAAATCGAATACCGGTACATCAAAATGGCGAGGATGATGCAGGTTAAAATCCACCACCAGTACACTTCGCCCAGCACCAGCAGCGCGGCGAGCAATGGCATCCACTAAAGTAGACACTCCCTCCTCGGGTTGGCTGGCACTTACCCCAATGCATGAATGTTGTTTAACAGGTAAGCGCTGATAAACCCGCTCTAGTTCTTGATAGGTTGACGGTAGGCTAATCATAATTATCTCCAGCTGTGGGCAATCAATGGGTTTAAGCAAGCTTATAAAAAGCCTAACAAGGCGCTAATAGTGACAATGCGGAACACATCTTCCATACCTTGGCGAGCCTTATGCCAGCCGCTTTCTTCACGTGATGGAATGTACACGGTGTCGCCAGCACGAATCACAGGCAACATGCCAAAATCACCGGTTTTAGAGAACTCGAGTAAGTTGAAAGTACGCGCTTGGTCTTTACAGCAAGATAGGTTTACAACAGTAATTTTCTCTGGGAAACCATCGTTATCTACACCACCCGCTTCTGCCAACAAATCCAATAAAGTCATATCGTCGTTAAAGCGGTAACGACCGGGTTTATTTACCGAGCCTAAAACTCGTACGGTGCGCTCCTTTTTCTCCGACAACCAGTTGCGGTCTTTTTCTGGAATATAGATGGAATCGCCAGGCACCACTTGTGGCAGTAAAGACTCGTCACCGGTTTCAAAATACATCGCTAAATCCAGCTTAGAAACGCGAGAGTGTTTACCATTACGGTGGCTAATTCGCACATTGCTAATGTCGGCTTGCTCAGCTGGGCCATCGGCTGCGGCTAATATGTCTAAGAAGTGCATGCTTGGGTCAAAACGGTAGCGACCCGGCGCAACCACTTGACCAAATACATATATTGAATCTTCTGAACGCTGTCGCACCCACTGTGATTTGTTGTCACTAGGGTCGTCAGGCAATTGCGGCACCATAATGGTGGTTCCAGCAACAATGCGCGGCATACTGTTATTGCTAATTTCGCCGTTTAGGTAGGCGTTAAGGTCAAAGTTAACCGAGCGAGTATTACCGTTAGCATCGCTAAACAATACGGTAATTTTAGCCATGTCGGCATTAGGTTTAGGGCCGCCAGCATGGGCTAACAAGTCCATAAGGTTCATTTCGTTGGCCCACTCAAAACGGCCTGGGCGGTTTACTTCACCCATTACTTTTACCGCGCGGTTAGGTGAGACCTTGGTCCAAGACTTCTCATTTAAGTCGGTTTTTTCTGGGATGAATATGGCGTCGCCAGCTGAAATTTCAGGTAGCTGAGCAATTCGCCCTTCGGTAAATGATTGCAAGTCAAAACGCTCTACCGAGCCGTTGCTACGAATGACCCGAATTTGGCGAGTCTCGGCAAAACGGGTTGGTCCGCCAGAGTTAGCGAGTACATCTAAAAAGCCGGCTGATTTATTGCCCTCATAAGCACCGGGCTTAAATACTTCACCCATTACGTAAACGGTATTAGCCCCGGCTTTAATTTCTTCTTCTTGTTTTGGTACAAAAATGGTGGTGCCAGCACTTAAGCTAGGTAGAAGCTTACTGTCACCGGTATCTAAATAGCGTTTTAAGTTAAACAACTGCGGTTCGCCATTAATAATCACGCGAATTTGCTCAACGCTAGCGTAGCGAGTTACCCCACCCGCACGCATCAGCATGTCCACTAACGACGCAGACTCTTTAAAGGAAAAGCTACCAGGGTTATATACTTCGCCAAATACTTTTACAGCGGTGCGGTCTTCTGCTGCATCACCTTTGTCGTTTAGCGCTTTAGGGTCAAAATCTACCGCTACGTTACCAATTTTTGGTGAGGCAGGAACAAACAGCACGTCTAGCGATTCTAACTCTGGCAATACACTTAAGTCGCCAGAATCTAAGTAGCGCTTGTAGTTAAATACTTGGGTTTCATCTAAGCTGTCGCGACGTAGTTGCATGCGGTCTAATTGCGCACCAGAGCGTAAACCGCCAGCAGCTTGAATTGCCATTTGCACACCAGAGCCTTGCGCTAGCACTACTTCACCAGGCTGGCCAACAAAGCCCAATACACTAATGCGAATGCGGCGCTCTTCTAACAGTACTTTTAAACCCGCTAGGTCACGGTAGGCTTTAGACAGTTCACGCTTAATCTTTTCTTGCATTTGCGCTTCGGTAAAGCCCGACACCATGATTGGGCCAACTTCTGGCAAAATTAAACGGCCGTTGCGCCCTACTTCAAAATTCTTATCCAGCGAGGCTTCGCCCGGCAGAATAATTCTTACTACATCTCCGGCTTGAACCTGGGGTTTGGCGGCCTGCGCCTGAGCACTAAACACAATGCTCATTACAAAACCAAACAACATCCATGCCGCCACAATCAACTTACATAATTTATAGAATTTCATGACAGGCTCCTTAAAGTGCACGCGCTGCGTGCTGAGCGAAGATGTTGCTGTCAGCATCAATAACACTGATAGTGACGCGGCGATTAGAATGGCGAACAGCATCGCTGCTACCTTCTAAATAGGGTTGGGAGTCAGCTACAGCTGTAACCTCAATTAACTGCTGGTTCATGCCGAGTTCAGTCATAAACTCTGCAACAGCTTTGGCGCGGGCTAAAGATAAACGCTGTTTATAATCGCTATCGCCCTTGCTATCGCTATGGCCAGTAATAATTAGCGATACCTTACTGGCGGCGATAATTGGGGTGAGGTTGCGAAGCTGGTCGCGGTAAGCGGGCGTTAGCTCGCTAGAATCAAAGGCAAACTGGTTATTGCTATTTAAAGCGTCACTAATGCTTACCATTAACTGGGAAGATTGAATGTGGCCTAAACGGTCGGTTTGGCAAGCGCCACTTTCGGTTACTCTATCTAGGCGCTTTTCCAACATGTTTAAAAAGTGCTGCTGAATTTCAATGTCGTTAGCAGCATCAAAGGTTAAGCCACCTTCTAGCTCTCGCAAGATGCGTTGCTGTTGCATACGTGCTTGAGTAACCGATGCAGGGAAACATAACTCTGCGCCTTCAAGCACCAATAAATCTAACTGGTGTTTTACTAATACGGCTTCAAATTGCAGACCATGTTCCGGGCCTAGCTCACGAAGATCGGTAGTGCCGGTGTCTCCGTCCATCCAAGCCAATATAGCGTGTTGATGCTCGGCAAAACCACCACGTCCTTGTTCTGGCCAGGCGGTACAAGCTGTGGTCATGGTTAACAATACGGGGATGATAATGCTACGCATAATAGGCTCCTGGGGCTCAGCTTAAGCGGCGATTGAAGGTAAAGTTTTAGTACTATGATTTTGGCTAGGCAGCGTATCTATCATGGTGATGATGTGGTCAACGCGAAGCATTACTAGCAAGTCGCGAGGCTGCTGTTGAGCGCCGAGTAACACCAGTTGGCCACCTGCTGCGTTAATGCGTTTAAACATAAACACCAAAGCACCAATGCCAGAAGCATCTAAAAAATCCACTCGGCTCATGTTCACAACCACCAACTTGCTAGCGGCTTCATTACAGATGTTTTCGAAGCTTGCTTTGTGCTCTGAGCAAGACTCAGCATCAAATGCGCCAAAGATAGAAGCGGTAAGGTTTCCTTGGTTTGAAGTGTCTAGTTGCATTTTCATAATTCGCTCCACAATTCTTGATTTCAAGATGGTTGTAGCGAGTTTTATGCCAAAGAATAAATAACTTTAAAATACAAATAGATAGGTGTTAAAACAGGGTAGAAATCTAAAGAAAAAAGTCGGGAGAATGTTGTTTTCGCAAATTGCAATTTGCCTAAAATACCAAACCAAATTCTCAAGTTAAGCAATTTGGCAGTGCAAAAATAAAAAAGCCCAAGCACTTGGCTTGGGCTGGTAATACAGTTAACCGGCTAAAGCTTAAACTGGCTTATCATTGTGCCTAGCTCATGGTTAATTGCAGCAATGCTTTGGGTTTCGCTGCGTTGGCTTTGCCCTTCACTATTTAGCTTTTCAACCATATCGTGAATTTGATGCATGCTCTTGTTAATCTCTTGAATAACAATGTTTTGCTCACTAGCAGAAGTAGAGACCTGGCTATTTAACTCATTAATTTGATGAATAAAATCGCCTAACTTTTGCAAGCTGGTAGAGGTTTTATCGGCCTCGTCTACAGTGTCGGAGCAGGTATTCTCGGTACTACCAATCGACGATACCACTAAACTTGCCTCTTGCTTAAGCTTGGCTAAGGCTTGTTCTATTTCACTGGTACTGCTTTGAGTGCGGCTAGCTAGCGCCCTTACTTCGTCGGCTACTACTGCAAAGCCGCGACCTTGGTCACCCGCCCGTGCAGCTTCAATAGATGCATTAAGTGCCAGTAAATTGGTTTGCTCAGCAATGCTACCAATCACTTCTACAATGTTTTGAATACTCGAGGTTTCGTTATTCATGTTTTCTACATTGCTAGACGTTTCATGGATCTCGCTCGCTAAAGCTTCAATTTTTTGTTGGGTAGACTTAATGGTTTGCACCGAGTCTTCACCGCTTTGGTTCGCCTCGGTGGTGTATTTGGCCGCTGCCGAAGTATTGCCAGCCACTAGCTCTGCAGTGTTCGACAGCTCTTCAATTGCAGCAACAATTTGGGTAGTTTCGTTAGTATGTTGCTGCAAAATATCGCTGCTGCTCTTACTGTGCTTATCTAAGGTGTCTATGCCAGTTGATAACTTAGAACGCGCCGCATTAATCTCTAACAGCATGGTTTGTAATTGAACAATAAAGCCGTTAATACCCTTGGCAATAATGCCAATATCATCGTCGGTTTTTACTTCCAAGCGCTGAGTTAAATCTCCACTGCCCTCACCAAGTTCGGTCACTAAGTTACGCAGTTTAATAATTGGTTGATACAGTTGGTTTAATACCAACAGCAAAATAACCACCGACACCAAGGTCGCTGCGGTAATTATGCTGGCCATTTTATAACTGGTGGCTTTAAGAGGTGCGAAGGCAACGGCTTCGTCAACGGCAATCATTACATACCATTCATTGTTACCCAGTAACTTAACCCGCTGACTAACAAACAAGGTAGTTTGGCCATTCACCTCAACGGTTTGTATCGCTTCGTCTTGGCCAATAATGCCTTGGTAAACGCCTGCAAAAACATCTACTTCAGCAATGTTGTCTTTCTGCTTTACTTGCTCATTGGTAGAAGCCAGCACCAAGCCGCTTTTATCCAGCACCAAACCACTGGCTCCGGCGATTTCACCTAAAGAACTCAATTCTTTTTGGAGGTGGTCAAAACGTAAATCAGCCATAATGATGCCCTTATCGATGGGGTGCATTACCCCCACCATTGGCACGCCGTCACTACGGGTAAAAAACACATCACTTAGTGATAGGCTGCTGCTGCGCTTAGCCGCTTTATACCAAGGGCGAGTGCGTGGGTCGTATTTATCTAAGCGGCCTACGCCATTAGGAAAAGACTCAGAAGCCTTAGACACAAACGACGAACCATCATCAAAGCCAATAATCACCTTATATACTCCGCCTAAACGGGCAGTGTATTCGGTCATGGCAACGTGGTTATCGGTAATACCTTTTTCCTTATATAGCTTAGCCAGCTGATTAACCGCATCGGTAGTGCGTTGGAAAGAGGTTTCAATCTCTTGAGTTTTTTGATCAATAGTATGATGAATATCTCGAAGTAAACTATCAGTTATTTGATCTTTTATTAGCGTGTAAGAGAGGTAACTTGTTACAAGTAATGATAAAACAAGCATAGATGCCATTGCCGACAACAAGCTTGATTTAAAGCCAAAGCGATTCATCCTTTCACCTTTTGTAATATTTTATACGACAGTCTATTACAAGTAAGTAAATTTTAATGTTAGGTGCCTCAACAAATTTAAACTTGCTACCATTAGCTAACAGGGAATCGTGATAAACCTCGCAACACTCACAATCCGCATTACCAAACCAATCAGTTTGTCTGCGAATAGCCTGCAAAAAAGCTTAATACTGGGAGCAAAAGTGTAACGAGGGCAAAGCCATAACAGACCAGGGGCTAAAGGCTTTAACCCCCTAAAAGAAGGTGCAATAAGTGTTTAAATGTATAGTTAACTAGCCTCTTTTTTAAAAGACTTGTTAGCTCAAAGCACTAAGATTTTTTAACAAACTGAGCCGTTACCATCATTTCACCGGCACCATCTACTTTGCAATCTAACTGATGGTCTTTGCCATTGGCCATGCGCCTAATCACTGCTTTAGTACCAATTTTAAGCACCAAAGAGCTACCCTTTACTTTAAGATCTTTCGCCAAAGTCACTTTGTCGCCTTCAGCCAATAAAGTGCCATTGGCATCTTTCACAATCACCTTTTCGGCTTCTGCTACTTCCTCAGGGTTCCACTCAAAGGCACATTCAGGACATACAAGCTGGCTTTGATCTTGGTAAACATATTCAGACTGGCAATTAGGGCAAGGGGGAAATGACATCTTTGACAACTTCTGTATCTTTAGGGAGGCGCTATAATACTTAGCTGCACTTGGCAGTGCGAGTGCTTAGCGGAAAAATTAGCGGCGATTGGTTTAAATTGGGGTGAAGCACCAAAACTAATCGTCGAGCAGTATTGGTGTCCCAGCACCCATTTAAAAGGGGCTACTTGCTGCGATTGTTAAATGAGCTAATCGCAATTCAGAGCTTCATAAACCTCTGAATCAAAAGGTTGCCGCCAAACCTCATTTACGACAACAAACTTTGGGAACAAAGAAGCCTTAAAGCTATCCGTGTACAGTATTTTCTGAGGGCGATAAGTCGCAGACATTTTCTGCCACTCTGAGTTATTAACTTCAAACCATTTGTGAAGTTGGTTGTATTCAGGGCTATCTAACACTATCTGACATTCAGATAATTGCTTCCCATTGTCGTAAATAGCCAGAGTTAAATTTTCTCTTGGAGCCACTATGGTTGAATCCTGGCATGAAGCCAAGAGTAGCATCAATGATATCAATCTAAATCTCATGCTGCGGACTTTCCCTAGTTCACTTAACGCCGCGCTAAGCGTGCGCAGCTATGCTGCGTCCGCTTGAGCGCTTTGTTAGGTTTTTAGCCAAAAGTTAAACCTCTCAACGCCTCTTCTTCTTGAGAGTTAAGCTCTTGTAACGACAAGTCAATTGATTGCAATGTATTTTGGAATTCTTCCACTGTTTTTGCTAGCTGAGCTTCAAGTTTCTGAACTTCTGCAGTTGCGTTATTTTCTTTTAATCGTTTGATAGCTTGTTTAGTTTTAGCAATTGCATCTTCATAATTACTGGAAACACCATCCCTGTTTTCTAGAATTGACGTTTGAATTTCATCAAACATATCTACAATTTCTTTGGTTATTTCAACCTTTAGCTCTTCTTTCATAGTGCTCTGAACAGCAGATAGGTCACTAGTCATGTCTGATGCGACATCTTCAATATCTTGCTTATGCTCTTCGATTTGAACATCAACTTGTTTTAAGTAAAACTGAGGAAGATGTAACTTTATTTCGACGGTTTCCATGCTGACAACGGGCTTATCGAATTTAATATCCACACGCTTACTGTTAAATACAGGGATGTCAGTTTTTATTTCTACTCTTCGCATATAGACTTCTGGCTTATTGCCGTATACGCACTCGCTATACCATTTCCAATTTCTAAATACTGGTTTTTTGAATAGGCATACCCTCTTCATTCTGGTTGCCGGGACGTCAAATTTTATGCTTTCAGTTTTCATCCTTACTTCAGGAATATCAAACTTTAACGTTTCCCTTTCCATTGAGAACTGTGGCACATCAAATTTTATTGAAGTTATTTTCCACTTTACGTCAAAGGTAAAGTTTATTGCAGCTTCAAAGTTAGAGGGATCTGGAGCATCTTCATTGATCTTCTTAATTCGCTCTGCACCGTCTCTTTGTATTTCTGAAATTCTATCTTTGTATTTTGATTTTATTGCTTCAACTTTTAGTTGGATTTTTTGATTGTAATCTGACATTTTTCATTCCTTTTTATTGCCAAAAGACCACTACGGAAGAGTTGGCATCAAATCCGCAACTACAGAGAAACCTAACATTTGTATAGTGCGCATGCGCGTTTATCACATTAGACCAGTAAAAACGCGCACAACTAACTGTTTGAATTTAGTGAAGAAAAAAGAATAAGGCTCAATACGTTTTCTGGCAAAACGCGCATAGACAGTCAATAAACCGATTAAGTAGACCAGCATGAAACTTAAAATCAATATTAGTTATAGTCTTTTAAATCATCAAGAAATCGTTCAAAATTCAACCAATTATATTGCTGGGGATAAGTAACCATTCGATGATGCGGAGTGAGAAGAACGCAAATATATTCACTTTATGTCTTCAACCAAAAGCCCTTTCCTTAATCAAGTTCGCGAGAAACTGCGAATGCAAGGCTATAGCATAAGAACAGAAAAAGCCTACTTATACTGGATTAAGGCCTACATCAATTTTCAGCGTAAGCGCCACCCTGCAACCATGGGAAAGGAAGAAGTTACTCAGTTCTTAAGCTTTTTGGCAAACTCTCGCCATGTAGCGATAAACACTCAAAAAGTTGCGTTAAATGCGCTGGTTTATCTTTATTACAAACATTTAGAGATGGAGTTAGGCGAATTAGGGTTTAAATACGCATCTAAACAACGACAACTACCAACGGTATTAGAACCTGAACAGGTATCAGAAATACTTGCCCAACTTAAGGGGCGAGATAAGTTGATCATTGAATTACTGTACGGAAGTGGCCTGCGTATATCCGAATGCTTAAGGCTACACATTCAAGATATTGATACTGAAAGATTATCACTCACGATAAGAAACGGGAAAGGCAACAAAGATAGGCAAACTTTACTAAGTAAAAAGTGTGTGAGGCGGCTTGTACAATACTCTAGTACAGCAAGAGAGCTGCAAGTACAAGACAACCAGCAAGGTATTGGCCCTTCTCTGCCAAATGCACTAGAGAGAAAATACCCTAATGCCTTTAGGCAACCTGCTTGGATGTTTGTTTTTCCTTCAAGCACTACCTGTAATCACCCAAATACTGGTACTTTGTGCAGACACCACTTGCACCAAAGTGTTATTAGGAAATCTTTGGCGGCAGCGGTACGTAAAACCAACATAGTTAGACGAGTGAGCTGCCATACCTTTAGGCACAGTTTTGCGACTCACTTGTTACAAGCAGGTCGAGATATACGCAGCGTTCAAGAATTACTAGGTCATAACGATGTAAACACTACCCAAATCTATACCCATGTACTAGGCCAGCATTACGCTGGTACTTTTAGCCCATTAGACAGCTTGTAGCTTAATTAACCGCCAACTGCTATTGCCCCTTTCCTGCTAGCACAACCCATACTGTTTTAATTAATACACTTATGTCTTGGTATAACCAAGAGCTGCATTGGCTAAGGCTTAGTGCGTAGCAATGGTCGTAAGCAAGCTTTTGTTTTACATCTTCGATAGAACAATCATAAGCTAGATTTACCTGGGCTAAGCCGGTAATACCGGGCTTTACGCCAACCGTGCGTTCGCTATAAAAAGGGATGGAGTTTTCTAGAGTTTGGTAGAAAACTGGCCGCTCTGGTCGTGGCCCAACCAAAGACATTTCGCCTTTCAGTACATTGATAAGTTGGGGCAATTCATCAATTCGGGTTTTGCGTAAAAACCGCCCTACTCGAGTAATACGTTTGTCTTGCTTGGTTGCCCATACCGCACCAATGCCCGATTCTGCATCGGTTCGCATGCTCCTAAATTTTAGAATATCGAATAGCTGCACTACACTGTCCGACATCAAGCCTACTCGGGTTTGTTGGTAGAATACTGGCCCCTTGCTGTCGAGCTTAATCGCCAAAGCAACGATGGGGAATAAAGGACTAAATACAAGCAGTAATAACGTTGCGCCCAGCACATCAAATAATCGTTTACCTGCTGCAACTAAAGGGCTCACAAAGCCACTTAAATAGCGGCGCTGTAGTTTTCTCAAAAGGTAATCTACGCAGCCCATCATGCTAGAAAAATGCCCTTCTACTAAGTAGTTTAAGCTGCCTATTGCGCTTGGAAGTTTTGCCTTAGGCAATAAACGCGGCAACATTGCCAAGCTGTAGGCTAACAACTGCAAGCTAAATAACACGGCAAACAAGCTAGATTGCGCACTTAAGACCATTGCGCCAAAAAAGCTAGTTAACATAAAAATGGGAATGGTGACGCGTAAGGCTTTGCCCGAGAAAAAGGTAAACGCCACCCCTTTAAAACGCGGTAGCAACATATGACGTAGGCGAATAAGTTGCTGTAGGTTGCCTGCTCCAATACGTTTTCTGCGGCTACGATCTTGGCTGTCGGCGGCATGTTCTAGTTCTAAAGCGCGAATATTTGGTTCGTACACTGCTTTATAACCTTGGGCGACTATGTCCATGGGGATCACAAAGTCGTCGTTAATGGTGTCGTCTGGCATCACTCTAAACAGTGATTTTCTAATTAAGTAAAATGCGCCGTGAGCGCCTAAAGGTGCGCCCATATTAGCTTCGCAGCGTTTTACTTCGCGTTGGTAATTCCAATAAGCTTGCTCACCTACCGAGCCGGGGCTAAGCAAGTGATAATAACCACACACTACGCCAACTTTGCTTTGGCTAAAATGTTTAGCAGCAATTAACATGGCGTCTACCGAAATGAGCGCCGAGACATCAGACAAGGCTACGATGTCGGCCTTGCTTTGCGAAATATGTTGGTTAAGCACAGCCACTTTGCCTTGATTTTGTACCTGCTCACAAATTTCAATTGAAAAGCTGCAAAACATTAAGTCTGCTAAGCAGGCTCTTGCCACGCTGGCTGTGTCGTCACTACAACCATCGCAGATTATTTTAATGCTTAAGCGATCGTCGGGGTAATCTAAGGTGGCGAGGTTAATCAACTTAGCAGCAATGTAATCTTGCTCGTTATAAGCAGGAATAAGTAACTCTATGCTTGGCAACTGTTGATCTTGCTCTCGCTGGTGATATTTACGCACCACCTCTTGCTGTTCTTGCTCGCTCATTTGAGGTTTGTCTTTGCTCAAAAGCTTTAATAGCAGCGGATACAAAGCATGATGATAAACCACCAAAAACATCGCAATTAAGGTTATGTAGATTAAGATATTCATGAGCATCCCCTTATAAAAAACGGTGGCGTAAGGCCGCATAATTGCGCGCGGTGGTGCGTAAATCGCCCGACTGTTTTACAAACTGCCGTGGGTTACCACTGCTCGGTTTTTCTAGCTTAAGCTCTAGAGCTTGGGCCATAGCAAAGGCCGAACCCGGCTCAACCACTGTGCCAGTTCGCGGGCATAAGGCCTCGGTAGACGCGCCTACATTTGTAACTACCGCTGGCACCTCACAGGCTTGCGCCTCTAAAATAACCAGCGACAAACCTTCAAAATACGAAGGTAAACAAAATAAATCTAAGCTTTGGTAAAAGCGTGGCATGCAATCTAAAGCCCCTAAAAAATGCACGCGATGAGCAAGGTGTAACGAGGCAACCTGTTGTTCAAGACTCTTGCGTTGTGAGCCGTCACCCGCTAACGCTAAGTGGACATTGGCTGGCAAAAATGGCAGAGCTTCTATCAACACTGCTTGGCCTTTTTCTAGTTCTAAACGCCCTGCGCAACCAATGATTTGGCAATCGCTTGGTAAACCCAAGGCTTTGCGTGCATCTTGCTGGTTGCCCGGCGCAAAATTATGAGTATCTACGCCGTTTTTAATCACTTGAACATTCTCGTCTGCTACGCCTAAGGCAGCTTTTAGCTCGCCAGCCACTAAGTTTGCGTCGGCCACTAACATGGGTTTCACCCACTTAAGAATGGCGCTTTGCAATATGCGACGACGCTGCTGGCGTAAATGCCATGCATCGTGCTCGGTATGAATCACAACTTTAACTCTGGCTAAGCGGGCAGCTATGCCGCCGTAAATAAGTGGCCCAATATGGTGGGTGTGCACCACCGGCACCGCCCATTGGCGAAATAAATTGGTAAGCTTCCATAGAGTTTTCCAGCTAAAACCAGGCGGTTTATTTAGAAACATTAGGCGGTCTGCATAAGGGAGCAAACGCGGCCAAGCGGCCAGCGCCTGCTCTTTGGTGCCCTCTAAAGAGATGATGACACCTTGCTCGTGCGCCTCTTCCATGCGCTGTAGATCTAGCGCCATAGTTTCGATGCCGCCCGGTTGTAAGTGTTGTACTACTTGGATCCAAATACTCATTGGGTCATCCTCTTTAATGCGATTCTTTAAGCGGTGGAATACGGCTTAATACCGATACGCCTGCGATGTCTTCGATGTCTTTAATAGTGCGTAAGCTCGAGTCTGTAAGCTCGGCAACTACCGCTAGGCTAAGCCCTACTGCGATGCCGCCAACAAAGCCAGCTACCACAAACATCCACAAAGGAAGGGTTGATGGGCCGCTGGGAGTGTAAGGTCGGTCGATGATTTTAATTCGGTCTGATTGCTCAAATACGCCCAGCGCACCAGTAACTTGCGCCATTTCGTAGCGGGTGAGCAGGTTTTCATAAAGGCTACGCTTTACTCGCAAATTACGGTTAAGAATGCGTAATTGCTTCTCTTGTTCACCTACCGAGCCTACTTGTCGTTGCAGAGAAGCGGCTAAGCTACGTAGCTGCGAGACCTCTTCGGCTAAGGCGTCTACCCGTTGGCGAGCAATCATTAAGGCTTCTACCTGCACGATTAGCATTTCACCGTTAGATTCGGTAATCGATATTTGTTGCTGCAATAAAGCTGAGCTGTCGTTATTGCTTACCGCTGATTCTGGCTGAGCCAGTACTTGAGCACGCTCTTCTTCTAAATGGCGCAATACCCTCTTCACCGCGAGTACTTTTGAATGCCCATCGGTGTAGCGTGACATCAAGGTGGCAAGCTCGGCGCGGTTTAACACAATTTGTTCTTCTAGGCGGGTTAACACTGGGTTGGTGCGTGATAATTGTTGGTCGATGCTACCTAAGCTTTGCTTCGCTCCCGCTAGCTCTGCCTCTCGCTCAATAAGGCGTTGGCGAACTCGCGATAAACGCTCAATGTTTGCGGCGTGCTGCTCTGGCAAAGCATCGGCATGCTGGGTGCGGTAATTCGCTAACGCTTCTTCGGCTTCTTCTAGCTCCATACTGCTAAGGTTTAAATGCTCGCTTAAAAAACGTTCTGATTCTTTAATCGAAGAGCGCTCTGGCGCGAGCAATTGTTCTACAAAGTGCTTAGATACGGTTTCTAGGAGCTGGCTCATACCCTGTGGCTCAGGTGATTTGTAGTCAATGCGAATTAAGTCTTTACCTACTTGGCGAACACTTAAAGATGCCGAAAGCCGATTAATAACTTGCTCTTTTTTTACAGGGCTATCGGTTTCAAACATCAAACCTTGTTCAATCGCTACTTCGCTTAATACATGGCGGCTGTGTAGCAAGGTAGTTAGGGCTTCCATTCGCCCTTCTACATTGGCCGACACGGCTAAGTCTTCAAGAAATGGATTTAAACTGGCAGTTTCTTGCACCAACATACTGGTGTGCGAGGCATACTGTTTGTCGCTAAACATCGACACCAAGGCGCCCGCCACTGGCATCAATAGTATTGGCAACACAATTAGGTACCGTCTGCGCCATAGCGCATCAACGATTAAATAAATTCTTGGTAGTAACTCGCCCATTGCATTCTCCACTTGATTCAAGTGTTGAATAGCGAATTTCATACCAAGATTATTAGTTATTAATATTCAATAGCTTACACACAGTCGTGAATAGATATAGGCTTTAAACTTGCATTTTGCAACAGTGAACTAGCAGAGAGTAAACTAGCAGCTAAATTTGAGTGGTTCAGCCGCAGAAAATTGCTGTTGGGTGGTCCAAACATCTTTAATTTGTGGCCAGCCCCAATCTGTCATTGCTACGTCTTGCAGCATATTTTGAAAACGCAAAGTCTGCCAATGATGAAACAAAGGTAAACACCAATATTCGCTCACTAAGGTATTGGCCAAGGGCGTCATTTGACTAAAGTAATCTTGCAAGGAAGTGTTGGCTCTTAGTTGACCGAGTTGTGTTTGCATCCATTGCCAGTTTTCTGGCCCTATACAATGTTTGATAATGGGGTCGTTATACAGCCACCGAAAGGCTGACGCAGGTCGGTTATCATCGAGGTTGTAACTTGTCACAATCAAATCTTGTTTAAGCAAACCTTGGCTAGCCGCTTGGTTTAGCTCAGCATAGGAAAACGCTTGTAAGCAGGTACTTACACCTAGCTCTTCCAGCAATTTAGCAATGGTTTCGGCATACAGCTGCAAATCATCATGTTGATAAAAACCAATGCTTAGGCTTTTAGGCAGTGGGACTTTATCGGCCGCCAAGCTAATGCAATCTGGCCAAATATCTAACAAGCTATAGGCAGGCTCTAAGGCTAAACTTTGTAAGCTTTTTTGCGCACTACGCAGCAGGGTTTCGGGCTGTAAGTAGCTGGCTAACCAACGCCGTTGGCTGTAACTAAGCTTTTGCTTTTGTTGATTAAACAACAAGTACTGACAACCAAACTCTAAGCGTTGCTGCAGGTGTTGCGGCTGGCTGTCATCGTTGCTGGCAAAGGCGTATTGGCCTTCTTTAGCCACCGCACTTTTTGCCACGAACCAAATACTCACTTCGTCGGGCAAGGCTCGAAAGCCATGGTAATTGGCGTTTGCCCGTAACTGCAGCCGCTGGGCATTATGATTAAGCAAAGCGAAAGGACCAGAGCCTACCACCAGTTTATTGCTTAGATCGCTTTGCGTAAGTTGAGTGACGGGCTGGATTGCATACTTAGGATCAGCCAATAAGCCGGCAAAACCTTTATCGCTGCTGGCTAAACTAAACTCCACCGTGAGTTCGTTTACAGCTTTAACGCCATTTAGGTGGCTTAACTCATGTTGATAAGAGGAATGCGCTTGCAGAGCCACAAACAAATCAACAACAGAATGCGCATCTATCACACAGCCATCATGAAACTGCAAGCCAGGGCGTAAGTAAAAGCGATAAACCTGGGCTTTATCATCACATTGCCAATGATGGGCTAAGTCTGAATGAATAGCCCCTTCGGCATCACAGGTCACTAGATTTGCATAAAGTTGGCGCAGTAAAAAACGTTCACTATTACGTAACATGAGATGCGGAAGCACAGCCGAAAACGGTCGAGAATAAGTGAGCTGCAAGTTAAGCGAACCATCTCTATGGCTGGCACCAGAGGTGGCAATAAGCAGGCGACCAAACCATTGCTGATCTTCGTCTAACAAACTTAAGGCGGAAGCATAATCGCCACTAGCAATTTGCACTTTAGCTAAGTGTTGTTTGAGTTCTACCGCTGAATAGAGCAAGCGCAAACTTGAACGCTGATTGCGCCCAACACTTGGTTGCCAAGTTAACCACTCTAGCTGAGCCATTTGCTTTAACAAGGTACGCGCATGGCGTGGGCTAGTGCTTACGGTATCGGCAATGTCAGCCAAAGCCAGCTTAACCGGCTCGCTGGTGCCAAACTGCGTGAGCTTTAAGTAGTATCTGAGTAATTTAAGCTGCTGCAAAACCCTACCCTATATTTCTATTTTTATTCCTCATTTTAGCCTTTTACTATCAAAAACCCAGTGCAAAGACTAATAAAGAACTAAACACCCCAATATAGGGAACAAAATCTAAAAACACCGTCTGTTTTTCGTTCCCCAAAGAAGGCGCAAAATAGCCCTGTGTTTAACAACAAGCGATTGAGGAATAACAATGACCAGTTTACAACTTAAAGCTCATCAACAGCAGCTCATAAACTACCGCAACAATATAAGCCACTTAAATAGTGCGCAGGCCACCGATAAAACTAGTGATAAGCTGCTTGCTGCTGCCTCACCCGCTACCATGGCTAAGCACACCAAACAACAAGCATTGCATAGCCAAAGCCCCTTGGCACAAGCTGCACTGCAATCAATGCTTAGCTTATGCCAGTGGGATGTGGCTAACTTTAGTGACGAAGATCTTAGCGAGCATTTTTAGCTAACCAACTTAAAACGACTTACATTACTCTCTTGCTGATTAGACAGCGTATTTAAGCGCTGCCCTTCAGCAGCCAGAGTATCTAAGGTTTGGCTGTTTTCTTTGGCTTGTTCAGCCAACATAGCCATTTCTTCAGTAATGCTGCTAGCGCCTTCGCGCTGCTGCTCGGTAGCAGTACTAATACTGTGCGACATATCCCTAAGTTGCTGGATATCTTCACCCACTTCTGCAATGGCTTGCGATAGCTGGTTGTTTAGGCTTACGGTATCGTCCATTTTACTGCGGCTTTCGCCCATTAGGGCCATTGAGGTGCTCGCTTGGTCTTCTAGTCGGCTCATTACCTTGGCGATTTGCTGAGTTTGATCACCACTGCGTTGCGATAATAACCTTACTTCATCAGCCACCACCGAGAACCCTCTACCGTATTCGCCAGCTCGCGCAGCTTCAATGGCAGCATTAAGCGCCAATAAATTGGTGGCATCAGCAATAGATTGAATCACCTCCAACACAGCTTTAACGTCTGCTACGTCGCTTAACAAGCTTTCCATCGCGCCATGGGTGCTATTAATATGCTGCTGCAAAGCTTGAATAGTTTGCTGGTTTTGCTGCATCACACTGCTGCCACTTTTTAAACGATTATCGGCATTTTCGGTTTGGTGAAAGGAATCACTAGCAATAGTGGCAATCTCTTGGCTCGCGTTGGCCATTTGAGTGATGGCTGAACCAACACTGGCTAAACTGGTATTTTGATGGTCGTTCTTACCCTTAATTTCGCCGGTGATATTGGCATTGCTATTAGCCATGGTCTCCAGCTCGTTAGTTACCTGGGCTATTTCACTCAAGGAACGGTTGGTATTTTCGGCCACTTCATTCACCCAGCCAGCCACTTTAGCAAACTCGCCATTCCAGCTATTTTGCATGTGTAAGGTAAAGTCACCTTTTGCCATTGCTTGGGTTACCCTAGCTAAATCATCAATTGGCCGTTTGATTAAACGACTAATAGATATGCACGCTGCCACTGCTACCAAAATAGCAATAAGACCAGCAGCACTGGCACCAAAGCTCACCTTGGTTACCAAGCTTTCAGCTTCGCCCACCATGGTATTGGTTTGGCTATCGATTGTTGCCACCAGTTGTTTTAGTGCGGCAATCTGTCCCGCAATTTCGGCTTCTAACTGGGTGCGCTTTTTACCTACCTGTTGAACACTTTTTTTGTTCTCGAGTATTCGCGATAGCAGACCTTGCGGCTGTTCCACATGCTTAACAAAAAACGCCCAATTATTTTGAATGTCTGCATGGTTGTTGATTGATTCCACCTCGAAGCCTAAATCTTCAAAGCTAGCGCTCAAACGCTTAGCACTATTGCGAATGGTGTCTAATATTTTACTTACCGCAACGGGTTCGTTCACCGATACCAGCTCAAAGGTCTTAAGTTGCACCCGTTGGGAAGCCGCCATATAACTCCGGTAAATATCGCGAATGTATTGGTCTTCTAGGGCATAGGGTTCTACTTGGTAACCCATATCGTTATATAGCTCGGTAGATTGCAAGATAAACTGGTTGAACAGCTTGTTTAGCTCTTCTGCTTCGCTATAGCTTTGTGACAAATCTTGGTAGACCGCCATTAACTCATTATCAAGCTGGCTCACCATCGCTTTAGACTCAGTGAAGCTGGCAGCAATAGAAGACTGTTGCTGATGGTTAGCCGCAGTAATGGCTTGCTCTAGTAAGGAGTTTGCAGCGTCTCGCTGCTGCTGCCAACCTTGAAAAAGCTCATCGAGTTGCGATTGGTTGTTAGATGTGAGAATAGCCAATACCGAGTAATTCATTTGCAAGTAGGCGGCTTCTACGTCCGATGCATTTTGCAAAGCAGCTAAGGACTGCGTAGCCAATACTTGATTACGATTTTGGATACTATTTAAACCAATAATGGCAATGAGAATAGCGCTTACAAAAGTAGTGGCAATAACCGCCACCACCATAACAACCTGCCGAGAAACCGACATTTTTCGTAGACGTTTTAAATAGTTAAATTGACTTATCATGCTGTACCTCTTCACCAACATCACTCTCCGTAGTGGTTATCGACGTTAACGAGGGTAAACATTTTCAGCAATAAACTCCCGCTATTTTATGGATAGGATCAATGATTAGCGACGAGTTGACCTAGACTTTATTTTTTTCATTCAAGCTTTTGATCTTAATGATTAAAAACCAACAATACCTATAGGAAAAAGGAGTAAACTAATTCTTAACTCCGCGACCAACTGGCCGATAACAGCTAGGTAAAGGGAAATTATAGGAAGTGCGGTAATGTCTATAACATCGATTAACGGATCGGCAAGTAATGCTTATATGGCGCAGGCAGCAGCGCAACAAGCACAAGCCGGTAAAACAGCAATAAAAAGTGATGAACAAGCCCCTGCTAGTACACAAAAAACTGCCGAAGAAAGCACGGTTAAATCCTTTGCTTATGGTGCCTTAGGCATGGACAAACCCAACGAAGTGAAAGACAACGATGATGGCGCCTACACCGCAGGCCAAGTATTAAAAGCCATTGGCACCGTTGGCAGCATCATCGCAATTATGGTGTGAACTAACGCGCGTTAACGGCCCAGGTTGTTTCGTGGTGTTGCTCCGGATGACGCGGCACCAAGAAAGAAAACGCTAAAGAAGCCACCGCAATGCCCGCCCCTATCCAAAATACCAAAGACGAAGAATACAACCACACCAGTCCCAACAATGCGGGCAACACCACTGCCGCAATATGGTTAATGGTAAAGCTCACACCCGCAGAGCTGGCAATATCGGCCGGATCTGCGATTTTTTGGAAGTAACTTTTAATCGCAATTGCCATGGCAAAAAATAGATGGTCGATAATATATAAACCTGCAGCCCACTCTGCGGTTTCTACCATCGCATAACCAGCAAACACAAATATCAAGCCAGTGTACTCAATGATTAAAGCGCGGCGCTCGCCAATGCGACCGATTAGCTGGCCGATTTTTCCAGCGAATAAAATATTCAGAACTTGGTTAGCAAGGTAAAGCAATGCAATGTCCGACACCGAATAATCAAACTTCTCCACCATCAAGAACCCAGCAAACACCACGAATATTTGCCTACGTGCTCCGCTTAAGAATACCAAGGTATAAAACAACCAATAGCGCTGGCGCAGTATTAGCCGCTTATGTTGCTCGTGTTCGGCGGTGTAATGCGGAAAGCGCAAGGCGATAAACAACACCGCTAGAATTGTTGCGCCGCCGAATATTGCGTAAAGCGAGACATATTCAAACTCGGTGTACTCAAGCAAGGCCCACAAAGAGCTATAGGCTAACACTGCAGCCGCACCTTTTACCGCAAGCGCCTTACCCATAAAGGCTGGTGTTTCGTCTTTTGGGATCCACTGTAGGGTTAAAGATTGATTCACCGTTTCGAAATAGTGAAAGCCCACCGACATGAGCACCGTAGTAAAGTACAAGCCATATACGCTAGGAAAAAAGCCAGTAAGAGTAATGCCAATGGCCAATACCAATAAACTTAATAAGGCAAAGGTTTGCTCTTTAAGCACCAGCAACACAAAGATAGCGGTAAAAGCTAAAAACCCAGGGATCTCACGAAGGCTTTGCAAAATGCCAATTTCACGGCCAGTAAACTGGGCGACTTCGATAGCAAAGTTATTGAGCAATACCATCCAAATAGAAAAGCTGAAGGGCATCAAAAACGCCATCATTAACAGAAGTTGTTTCTTAGAACGCTGCATCGTAATCCTTGAAGAAGTTAACCGAGTTTTAGCTCAGTTCAGAAAAAGCTAAGCGAATACCAAAGGCGGCAAATAATCCGCCCAAGCTGCGATTTAACCAACACTTGAGTTTGTCGCTAGCTTGTACACGGCCAGAAATGGAGGCGCTTAACCAAGCTAAAATGTGGCTCCAAATAATCGCATTCATATTAAATACCAAACCCAAAACCACAAATGCCAAGGCTTTATTGGGCTCTGCAGCGTCGATAAACTGAGGAACAAAAGCTAAGAAAAATAACGCCACCTTGGGGTTTAAACTATTGGTGAGAAAACCCTGCCTAAATATTTTTGAATACTTAGCGCCAGCTTCCTTACCACTAGCTAAAGACATAGACGCAGCAGGCTTGTTTTTAGCAAGTGCCATAGATAAACCCATATACAGCAAGTAAACGCAGCCAATCACCTTAACCACTGTAAAAGCCGCCGCCGAGCTAGCTAATATGGCCGACAGGCCAAATGCTGCGGCACCAATATGCACAAAGGTGCCCGCGCCAATACCTAAAGCGGCCACCGAACCGGCTTTAAACCCTTGGCTAGCACTGCGC
The DNA here is from genome assembly GCF_900537085.1 of Agarivorans sp. Alg241-V36. Classification (NCBI taxonomy): domain Bacteria; kingdom Pseudomonadati; phylum Pseudomonadota; class Gammaproteobacteria; order Alteromonadales; family Alteromonadaceae; genus Agarivorans; species Agarivorans sp. Alg241-V36. Next base: position 522,064 of record NZ_UNRE01000003.1, read on the forward strand.
GCCATTACGTAAAGAGAATCTGGCCCTGGGATCAAATTAAGTAGAATACCTGAAACAACAAATAGCCAAAATTCGTTAATGCCTAACATGGCTGCTACTCCCTTAGTGTTTTGCACCGTGCAACTTAGCTCTCAAGACTAGCATGGAGCCTGCGGTTCAAGCTAAGAGGAATTGGCTATTTACCCTTTCAAAATCGAAATAAAATCTGGTGAAGGCCGAAGAGGCTGTGCGCGGTAAGAGCGTCAGTTTACCCAGTGAGTATCACTAGTGCGCATTAGCAAACTAGCAAAACAGAACTCTCCGCCCACCGGTTTTAACCACCGCTTTTAACCACCGCTTTCTATTGCGATAGAGCGAGTACGGTCGGCACAACGCTTGGAATGCTTTAGGTAAGCGTCCTCAAGAACAATATTGACAAGGTGAAATGAGAATGAGTAGAAACAAAGAAGGCAGCGAACAGTGCCTAAACTTAAGCACTGCGTTTGTCACTGGCGATTAGTTGAGCTTAGCTAGCAGAATATAGCTGAACACAATTTCTACCTTGGTCTTTAGCCATGTACAGCGCTTTATCCGCTTGTTGTAACAGCTCTTTTAAGGCCTGCTTACTGTTGCTGCTTGCTACTCCAAAACTGGCAGTACAAGTAAAATTAGACTCACCAACAATCGGAATAATGTGCTTAGAAACCCGTTCACGCATCCGCTCTGCCACTTGCTGGGCTTGAGTTAGGCTAGTGTTTGGCATGGCAATTACAAACTCTTCGCCGCCAATACGAGCAAATAGATCTTGCTCGCGGCATATCGCATTAATCTCTTTACTTATTTCAACCAAACACAAATCCCCGACTACGTGGCCGTAGCGATCATTAATGCTTTTAAAGTAATCAAAATCTAGCAACACCACACTTAGGGTTTGACCGAGTTTATTAGACTGCTCCAATAGCTCGTTACCCTTGGCAAAAAAACAGTGGCGATTAGCCAAACCGGTTAAGGAATCGGTAGAGGCTTGCAGAGTAAGCTGCTTTTCATTGGCTTCAATCTGGCGTGCAAAAATGGTGAGTACAAACACCACCTCTATCATGTTTACCAATACAACCGATTGATAAAGCAGGTGATTAGTGGCCGCATCAAGCTCGATAAGCGGGTTTAAATTAAGCGTGTTTTCACAATAGAGGAACAGGCCGACCGATGCGGCACTTAGTGCCATCATTTCGCGTCGCTGATTAAGCTCAAACAGCAAAAAAGCGCCGGTAGGCACTAAGAAATAATAAAGATGAAAACCACTTTGATTGGTCACATAAACATTGGTGCAAATAAGCAAGTGCACCATTAACACCGAGAAAAACCAGGTTTTAGCGCCAGATATATGACCCTTAAGCATAAATGCTAAAGTAGCAAAATAAGCCAAAGTAAAACCGAAGTTGATCAAAGCTACCGTGCTGTTGTCTAACAATAGCCAATAGTTAAGCGAGTACAGGCCTGAGATAACAGTGGTTATCAAGGCGATGATGTTAGTGAGTTTTATGCGACTAATTGCCGCAAAAGAGTGCCCATCGGCCCCTAAATTTATAAGTGTTTTAATTTGCATATTTTATCTGAAACTTCCCTTTCCAAGTACAGACTAACATACAAATTCGTAACAAATTATTTCAAATTCACATTTTATTAAGCTAAGCCAAAGCTGCAAACGTCGCCAATAACAGAGCGAAAAGTCAGTAAAATTCATTATTTTTTAATTTACAGCAAGTTAAAGCTAATACTGAAATACTCAAAAGACTAAGCTGACCTAAAAAGCCACTTGCTAACACTTATGCCAGAAGCCCCAGCTAAGCACCCAAGTAAAATCTATCACTTGGGCATTTCTACCAGCAAATGCCCTTGCTGCGCTTGGCTTAAGTCCACTTTAAAGCGCTGCGGTGACCAGCCGTGTACTTTATCGCGCGCCTCAATATAAACCATTGAGCCCACTGCAGGGTGCGGCACATTACTTAAACTGCGGGTAAATGGCTGCTCATTAACATGAGGATGCAACAGTTCGCGCTCACCTAAAACGTTGCCGTTCACGTCGACGACTCGCCACATGTTGGCGTAATGATCCCAACCTGTATCGCCGTGTAATAAAGACACGTCAACCTTCCAGCTGCGTTGTCCGTCTTGGGTAAACTCTGCCGCCACAATAGTAACGTCATTAGCAAAAGCAGAAGTAGCCATAAGGCTTACAGACAAAAAACTAGCTTGAACAAGTCGAGAAAGCGTGAGAATTGAGCGTTGCATAATGATGCCTTTAGCTGCAGAGCGTAATACTTAGACACTAGCAGCTAAGGTAAATATTGAGTAGTAGAGTTTTGTAAGAGGCAAGCTAGTGGCTAAGCCATTGTTCGGCTTGTTCAAGCTGATTCATATCAAAAGCTTTAATGCTTAAGCCAGGAATAAGCTTACCTTCCAATTCGCTAATGGTTTGCACCCATTGTTTATCACACAGCACGGCAGCGCGCTCAAACTGGCGGATCAACTTAAACATCTCGGGAATGCGGGCAAACTCTACTGCTATAGCGCTTAAGGTTGGCAAAGCAAAATCTTCAATTCGATACAGCATTTGGCCCTTTTCAATGCCTAGAGCTTTGCTACTAAGCTCATCTAGAGCTAGCTTCATTTCCTCTGCATCTAATTTGCCACCAAATTCTATATCTAAGCGGTTATCGGCTACTTTTGTTACCTTAAACACTGTGACACTCCAAAGCGAAATTGAGATTGATAAGGTCACTTTATGCTAAACACAATGCATAGATATTGCGTTAGATCGCTTTTGTAAGAGCTTACTAGCGGTAAAAAATGGCCAACCAAATGGTAGCGGTGTTTGCTGCGGTTTCGGCCACTCTATGCTTTTTATGAGCGGGAATGTTTAAGCAATCCCCCTTAGCTAAGGCAATTACTTCTCCATCTTCAAATTCTATAACTGCCGAGCCCTCTAATACGCTAAGCCATTCGTTTTCATCTTGATCATACCAACCCTGCTCGGGTGAAGACTGCCCATAGGAAACAATCCGCTCCACTCTCACACCATCGGTATGCAATAAGTCCTTAAAGTGTTCTTGGCTGGTATCTTTGGGCAACTTAGCAAACAAATTATCCATAGCACTTCCTCATATTACTGAGCTGACTCGCTTATTTAGCTAAACCAAGCCCGCTTAAGGTTTGATTAACTATCGCCAATAATTCTGCTTCGCTAGTGAGTACTTTCGACAATACGCTCACCCCCATAAGCAAGCTTTGTAGGGCTAATGCGGTTTCTCTGATATTTGGCGCTGCGAGCTCTCCATTAGCGACCGCTAATTGCAACAAGTGCTCGAAGCGAGCGATATTGGCGTGCACCATATGACTAAGGTCTTCACCGAGGGTTTTATCTACCGCCACCAGCTCGGAAATCGAGTTAATCACCAAGCAACCTCGCGCTTGAGGATCATCGGCTCTAAACCGACATACATCGGCAAAAAACGCGTTAATTAAGGCTAATACGCTGCTGTGTTGTTCTGGTTTATTCAAAACTTGGTCAGGGGTGATAGTGGCGTAAAGGTCTAGCGTTTCCAAAAACAGCGCTTGGCGACTACCAAATGCGTTGTAAAAACTCGAGCGGGTAATGCCTAGCTTTTCCGATAAAGCCTTAACCGAACACGCCTCGTAGCCATGTAACCAAAACTCATTCATGCAGTTTTCGATTGCTGCTGAACGATCAAACTTTGCGGCTCTACCCATTATTCCTCTATACCACCTAAATGTTCACCTATGTACAAATTAGCATAATTGTTGTTAGCTGACTAATACCGAGCTCCAAAGCTTGCCCATCAAATCATTCTCCCCAACAAATTGAGATCAACTGTGATTTATTTATGTACAACTATGGACAAAATTAGTTTCAAGATCTAAATTGTACATAGGTGTACAATAATTTATGCCTCTTGGGCGCAGTTAACAGGCCCTGCTTTATCTTGATTTAATGAAAGCCAACCAAAAGGACGACTGAGAAATGACTGCATTTTTTATTGCAACAAGCCAAGTAAAAGACCCAGACAAATTTGCTCAATATGGCCAACAAGCTGCCGCAACATTAAATGAATTTGGTGGAGAGCTGGTAATTAAAGGGAAGTTTTCTGGCAACCTCAGCGGCGCTAACGAGCACGATGCTGTGGGCGTGATTAAGTTTCCTAATATGGGCAAACTGCAAAGCTGGTACGACAGCCCCAACTACCAAGCACTACTGCCACTTAGAGAGCAAGCCGTATTTATGAACATTAGCACTTACGCAGTGCCAGAATAGGCGGTATTAAGCACCAAACACTTAAGCTTTATGGCCAGATTTACGCGAGTGGATCTGGCTTAGTTTCACTCTATTCAGCGATCTATTACCCTACTCAGACAGCAAAAAACAGCTAAGCTAATAGCATCAATAGCATCAATAGCGCCAGTAGAGGTTTAGCTGACCAGTGAAAATGACCAAGGTACTTGCCATTGCTTTAAGCTTTGTTTGTTACTCGGCATTAGCAAATCAAGGCGCAGCCAACATTCGTATAGTCATGCAGCCAGCGGTAAGTCAGGCGGATAAAGAAAGCCGCGCACTTATAAAACGTAGCAAGGTAAACCAGCATTTTAGCCAATTAGTCGACCAACTTTTCAACTTTAGACAAGCCGTCACCTTAGAATATGGCATTAATGACGGCCCCCTATATGACCCTAACGCTCACGGCATTTATATTCCCTATGCTTTTGTTGATGAAACCCTGCACTTTTTCTCCAGTAATAATTACCAAAAGCAATACGGAGTTAGCGCCGAAGAAGCTGCCATAGACACACTATTGCATACCTTGTTGCATGAGTTGGGGCACGCATACATTACTGACCAAAAAATTCCGATACTAGGAAAGGAAGAAGATGCCGCCGACAACTTAGCGACCATTGTATTACTCAACTACGTTGAGCTAGGTGATGAAGTAGCCATAAGTGCCGCCGATATGTTTGCTTTTGAATCGGAAGACAAGCCCAAATTTTACGAGCTAAGCGAATACATAAATGAACACAGTTTTGATTTACAACGATATTTTTCAACCTTATGTCTAGTCTATGGCTCTAACCCTAAGCGTTATCCCAAATTACTAAACGAGATTGATACCAACTACTTGGCAGAACGCCAAGAGTTTTGCATTCAGCAGTACCAGCAAACCAACCAAAGCTGGCACACCTATTTAAAACAGCCTTAAAGCTGATTTGCCAGTTTGTCGCTTAATACTGCTTCCAACTGACTAAAGCCTTTCACCAAGCTATTTAGCTCTTGGCCGCCCATGGCCTTTACTAAATGTTTATCCAGTTCAAGCAATAACAACCTTGCGTCTGCCATTAACCGCTCACCTTGATCAGTAAACAAAATCTGCTTTTGTTTGCCTACTCCATCTCGCTGTTCTAAGTAACCTTTACTGGATAAATCTTTTACCGTTTTTGCCACCATTTGGCGGCTTACGCCTAAATTACGGGCGATCTCAGAGCCGAAGTTAATTCCGCAATCCAAGGCGCTAAGAAACATTAATGTGGCAGGGCTAATCGCGCTATACCCCTTACGTGTTAACGCTTCACTTAAGTAGTTGCTCGCTAAGTCTTGAATTTTTCCTGTGGTCATAACCAACTGCAAGGCATGGCTATCAACCATAGCAACACCTTTTTGTGTCAACCTTGTTGACATACCTACTCCCCATTACTAGGCTTATGTCAACCAAGTATACATAAGGAGCAACTATGAAACATCTCTATCTGTTTTTGGCTATAGCGGGGGCTATCGTACCCTATGTGTTTTTCATTGAGTTTATTAAGCTGCATGGCGTTAACTTAGGGCTATTTATTCCTGCCTTATTTGCTAATGGTGCAGCTGGTGGATTTAGCGCAGACTTACTGATTAGTTCATTGGTATTTTGGCTGTTCATGATTAACGATAAGCAAGCACATAGCCCAAAGCCCCTCTGGTTTATCGTAATTAACCTAAGCATTGGCTTAAGCTGCGCCCTCCCCGCGTACTTATATGTAAAAGCTCTCAGGCAGCAAACCGCTGCGCCGGCTATTGCCTAGCGAAACTTTTGCATGCCACTAAACATAGGCTCAAGCAGAAGCTTGAGCTTTTTTCATCTCAGGTTACTTTGCTAAAAAATGCTGCGACAACTTCTTCTATTTCGGGCTCACGCTTACTAAGACGCAATCAATTAGTGTTCAAACAACGTACAACTTAACTCGACATAGCTCACACTTTTCTTTATAGTCCGCCACCTTATACGCATACCTTTGCGTGCTTACTTCACAACATCATTGTTCATCTCAGGATTATCTTTTGATTTCTACCGCAAACATCACCATGCAGTTTGGCGCTACGCCTTTGTTCGAAAACATTTCAGCTAAGTTTGGTAACGGAAACCGTTACGGCTTAATTGGCGCTAACGGTTGCGGCAAATCAACCTTTATGAAGATCCTTAGCGGTGAGTTAGCACCCAGCTCAGGTAACGTATCTATCACCCCAGGTGAAACCGTAGGTACGCTAAGCCAAGACCAGTTTGCTTTTGAAGAGCACACCGTGGTTGATACGGTAATTATGGGTGATGTAGCACTTTGGAAAGTAAAACAAGAGCGTGACCGCATTTATGCTCTACCTGAAATGTCTGAAGAAGATGGCATGAAAGTGGCCAACTTAGAAACCGAGTTTGCCGAAATGGACGGCTACAGCGCCGAAAGTCGTGCTGGCGAAATCTTACTAGAAGCCGGTATTGCGGAAGAGTTCCATTACGGTTTAATGGCGCAGGTTGCACCAGGTTGGAAGCTACGTGTGCTGTTAGCTCAAGCGCTATTTGCCAACCCAGATATTTTGCTACTCGACGAACCAACCAACAACTTGGATATTCATACCATTGAGTGGTTAGGCACCGTGCTCAATCAGCGCAAGTGCACCATGATTATCATCTCGCACGACCGCCACTTTTTAAATTCGGTATGTACTCACATGGCCGACATCGACTATGGCGAGCTGCGTATTTACCCAGGTAACTACGAGAAGTTTATTGAAGCCTCCTCGCTAATTAGAGAACAGCTGCATACCGAAAATGCCAAAAAGAGCGCTGAAATAGACGAGCTACAAGCCTTTGTTAACCGCTTCTCGGCCAACGCTTCTAAAGCTAAGCAAGCTACCTCTCGTGCTAAGCGTATGGAGAAAATCACCCTAGATGAAGTAAAAGCCTCTAGCCGTAGAACGCCATCAATTGCCTTACAGCAAGACAAAAAGCTGCACCGCCAAGCTTTAGTAACCGAAGACCTAGGCCACGGCTTTGATGAAGGTCCACTGTTTCAAAACGGTAATATCATCTTAGAAGCGGGTGCAAAACTTGCCGTAATTGGCGAAAACGGCGTAGGTAAAACTACCTTCTTACGTTGTTTAATTGAGCAATTGTCGGCTAATCAGGGCTCCGTTAAGTGGTCAGAAAACGCCGAGATTGGTTACTGCCCGCAAGACAGCACCAGTGATTTTGATAATGATTTAACCTTGTTTGATTGGATGTCGCAGTGGCGCAACGCCAAACACGACGACTTAATGGTGCGTGGTTTATTAGGCCGTTTGCTGTTTACCGCTGACGACTTTAATAAAAAAGCTAAGGTATGTTCAGGTGGTGAAAAGAACCGTTTGTTGTTTGGCAAATTAATGCTGCAAAACCGCAATGTATTAGTGATGGACGAGCCCACCAACCACTTAGATATGGAAGCGATTGAAGCCTTAAACAGCGCCTTAGAACTTTACGACGGCACGCTTATTTTTGTCAGTCACGACCGTGAGTTTGTTTCGTCACTAGCAACCCGTATTGTTGAAATTAAAGACCAACAGGTGGTTGATTTCCAAGGCACTTATGAAGAGTACCTAGCAAGCCAAGAGCAACTTCAAAAAGTAGCTAACGGCTAAGTTTGCCGAAAGTTACAACATAAAAGCTCAAGCCTTGGCTTGAGCTTTTTTGTTTCAGATAAATAGATTATTGCCAAACAACCCTCAGCGCTGTTCTGCGCCACCAATTCAACCTAGTTATAGTTGAGCGGTAAGCAGTACAAAAATGTTCTGAATAGCCCTAAAAACAAAAAGCCACCCTCAATGAGGGTGGCCTTTTAAAACGCTTGATAGCTAGGCTATCGGGGCAAATGCATTAAGCTATTACAGCTCAATACTAACCACTTCGCCGTCTACAGTTAGCTCAAGCGTATTGCCAACGATGTTATGCGAAACGTCGACACTTTCACCATTGTTTTTATTTGGCACTAACAAGGTAACAACGTTATGCTCTTTTGCCGCTTTGAACTCAGTTTCAACGTGGCGATGCACTTCAAGATCTTTGAATTCGTAAGGGTCAACCTCACCAAAGCCTTCTACGTTTTTCACTGACAAGATATTGTCTGCAGAAGCGTTAATGAATTGAACGCTTAAGTTGGCGTTTTCACCACGAATCACAAAAGACTTGTCTGCTGTTTCAGTTGCAAAGGTTGTATGCATTAACCAAGTTAAGTCTTTCTCTTCAGTGAAGCTGGCTTTGTCTTGCATAACAAATACTTTGCCTTTCACAAACCAAATTTTACGCTTGTAAGATTCGATTTCTGGGGTGAAGAACTTGTACGAAGACGTAGCATCTCCTTCCACAAATTTAACATCAGATTCAGTATCGTAATCGGTGATGTTACCACCCGCTTCGATACAGTAACGGTCTTGGTGACCTTCAAATTTGGTGTTTTTGTTTTCGCCGTACTGCCCTTTACCACCAAATAGCGGCAAGTTTTTAGAGAAAGTATGACGACGCCATTTGGTGTGCATATCTACACCAAAGCCACCGTAGTAACCGGTAATAGAAGCTAGAGTTTCACCAAAGGCATGCAAGGTGAAAGCATTTTGGTCACCGTGTGAGTGGCTGATAGAGCCAAACGGTGAACACTTATATACCATGTGAATGTGCTCATCACGTTCGCACATCTTGTTGTGGAAGGCAGCCCAACCGGTGATTGGGAATACTTTCAATAATGGTTCGTTCGAAGGCGCTTGCTCTTCTGGCGCATCCCAAAGAATGTTGAAGCGAAGGTCGTCGTAACCAAAGTCCCACCAACCAAAGTTGTAGAACTTAGTGTGCGCTTCAGTATCGCGGCCTTTAAGCTGGTTGTAGTACCAAACGTATTCCGGTTTTTGGTTAACTCCGGCGTAGTGCTTAATGTTGTAAGCCAGTTTGAGCCCTGGGAAGTCACCAATTGAAGACTGGTCGCAGAAGCTCGCGCGCTTAGAGTGAACAGGCATACAATAAAGCGGGAAATCACCAGTGTTTTCGTAGAATGTTTTGTTAAACATGTCTACGCCACAATAAGCTTTTAGCAAATCAAATGCTTCGCCTAAGAAGGCTGTTTGAGTATTCCAGTAATCTGGACCTTCTGCCCAACCGCCATCTTCACCGCCCCATGGTGGGTAATGCACCGCGTAGTACTCTAGCGCATAAGCAATGTACTCGCCGGCTTTAGGGTGGTCGTGGTATAGCGCGATACAGGTAGGAATAATCGCCGAAGAAATTGAGCGAACACCGTGGCTGTTCAATGGATTGTTAAGTAGGTCAACGGTCACTTTAAGGTGGTGCATGATTTCGTCTAAACGAACAATCAAGGCATCTTTCACCGTTTCACGCTCTTCATCACTGAAGTGAGCGTTTAGCCAATCGTAACCCCAAGCCATGGCTGCAACTACACGGAACGCTGCTTCATCGTTATATCCGCGAGACGTTACACCTTCTGGATCGTAAGTCGCTAGCTTTAAGGTCCAAGCCTTGGCTTTTGCGATAAGATCGTCGTCTTCACTTACGATACCGGCAATCGATAGATTACGGGTTGCGTTTAGGGCCATTTGACAGTCTACGTACATTTGACGCCAGTAAGGGCGCCAAAGAGACGCTTTACCAACGGTTTCTTCTGGGTAGGCTTGTGGCTCTTCAAATGGCGCTGTATCAAAGAACTTCTCAGTAGAGTTCTTGATAAAGTCGTTGTACATGCAAAATGCAGGGTCGGCTTTAACTTTAGCTTGGAATTCCGCTAAGTCAGCAGACTGTAGTAATAGGCGTGGGCGCGCTTCGCTTAAGTTATCTAAGAAAGATAAATCGAAATCACGTTTTTGTACTTCAATCGGAAGTAGGTCTACCAAGTTGCCAGCTGAAGTGTCATTTTCTAACTTCATCTTTCTAATGGCATCTAGAGATTTTTGCTTACTCATACTAACTCTCTTAATTCAATAAAAGTGGAGAGGGGGATTCTTAAAAAATATTAATAGTATTGTATTATTAATACTGAATAAGGTAAAACCTAGCGCCTCAATTTCGGTCAAAAACGCGTGATCGATAGCAAATTTTCAACATGAACATCTAATTACTGGGTAAACCACAGAAGAAGTATGGGTGCCCTACTCGATTTTGCTGAGTTTTTTGAGCATTAAAACCCCTAGCCACCAAACAGGACATTTTGCTGGGTGTCTAACCATAGCGGGTGCTTAAACATGGCCTTAGAAAATAAGCGACTTTGCAAATGTTGGTTTAACCACGCTTGCAAGTGAGTATATGGACCATTTAGGTAGAGCTGCCGATTAACCTTGGAAAACTGTCGCACAAACGGTAACAAGGCGTAATCTAGCAAACTTGGTTGTTCTCCCATCAAAAAAGCATGCTGAGTTAAGCGTTGCTCTAGGTGTTGAACAAAGGGCTCACACTTCAACCTACAAGCTTCTAAATCATCATGATGATAGCGCTTAGCGTCTTTGTAGCGCTCTAAGTCAGGTTTAAATTGCCGATCATTTTGCTCAATAATTTGTAGCATTTCATCTAAGGCACCCGCTTGTTTTGAGTACAACAAGTCTTGCGGATCGTTACGCTGTAGCGCCCAAAGCATAATATCTAAGCTCTCGTCTATCACTTGATTATTTGCTGATTCAGGATGATTGGAATCACTTAAAACTAATACCGGCACAGTGCCTTTAGGTGATAAGGCTAGCATTTCTTCTGGCTTGTTTTTCATCACTATTGGCCGCAAATACACTGCTTGCTCTGCCAATAAAATCGCCAATCTTGCCCTCATCGCATAGGGGCAGTTTTGCAGGGAATATAAGATAGGTAATGCAGTCATCTTGGCAATTCACTCCTTTGGCTGCGTTTTGGCGTGAATGTTGGCGAAGATATACAGCGTTTGCGGCTCATATACTTCACCAAGTATAGTGTTAACACTGCTAACAAGGTGCTGGCAGTGTTAAATGTAAGCTTACAAACCTTGACTGTATTGGGCGTTGGTAGACACCGTTACCATGTCGTTTAGCTGCTGTTGCGCTTGTTCATTACCTTGCAAGAAGGCTTCAAATTGCGTCACCAATACGGTTTTGTCTAACTCGGCTTTAGAGCCCGCGCCAATGTTGGTGAGGTCAATGAAAAACTCATCAAACTGGCCAGCTAAGTCATTCACAATATCAAAGTTTAAGAACTGCTCGTGGTTGTAAATGCTCGGGTAACCGCCCTTTTGTTTATCTACAGCAAACGACACACCTTTCACATTAGTGATAGTGGTGGCTTTAGTACACTTAAGCATACAGCCATCTTCAATCGCCGGTTTGTTACAGCCTACGGTTTGCTGGAAGAAGCACTGGCGGCTAGTCATCATCAAAATAGGATGATAAATGCTGTAGAGCAATTTGAAATTATCTGGCTTAGTTATGTTTCTAATTTGCATGCGATTGATTTCATTTGAAATGAACGCACCTGCACAATTAAGCTCTTCTTTTAAGGTCACTAAAGCATGTGAATTGGTGGTATTTAAGAATGGGCCCGCTATCCACTCAATGCCCATTTGGTAAGCCTTAAAGGCCACACCGGTATTGTTGCTCACTATGCGAGCTGGGCGAACCTCTTCTAGTAAACGCACTGCTTCTAGATAATCTTTACCAATTAATACTGCCGGGAACCAAGGGATTAAACGTGGATTGCGTAGGAAAATATCTATGTACTTATTGTTACCGGTTTTAAAGCTCTCTGGCAGTTTAAAGTACACGTCTGATTCGGTTAAATCACATAGGTTTAAGTCTTTCTCATCAGCAATAAGCAGCGACATACTTGGCTTATTAGTATTACGCGGGTGCTTAAGCAAGGCTGGTACCTCAACCGCTGGCACATGGGGCACAGAATTGTTTAAGGCCAATATAGCTTGGTTTTTCAGCTCACTAATTTGCTTAAGCGGCAAACTTAGGTTGTCGGCTAGACCTGAGCAATCAAACTCAGCGTAATCGTAATCTCGATTAGCGAAATTTTTAAAACGCTTCTCAAGCAGGGCTTGGTCTAAAGACTGTTTACCCGCTTGGCTAAGCAACTCTTCAGTCGCCAGTTGATACACTTTGTCGTTATCACCAACGGTGAGTACTAAACGTAAGGGTTGGTTTAACTCACCAGAAAACTGAACCTTTAAAGGCTGCTTAGCAATGCTTAGGTACTTAACTTTTTCGGCCAGCTCTTCACCTATTTCGTTGCGCTCAGCATGAAGCCCTTTGCGTGCTTCTTTAATTTCTACCACCGATATGGCGTTATATTGTTGCACCGCGTGCTGCACACTGTGGTCACGCGGATTATCAATAAACATGTCCTTGGTAAGGTTGCCCTTTAAAAACGAGTTGGTGAAATCTCGGTTAAATACGCGATATAGGTTTGAATCGTCAGCCAGCAGTTTTCCGGTTTCAACAAACTTGTCGATATGTTTACGCCAGCTATCTACCACTGTGTAAACATAGTGAGCACCTTTAATGCGACCTTCAATTTTTAGCGAGTCAACTTGCGCGTCCACCAGCTCTGGCAAATCAAAATAGGCAGAATTGTCTTTTAGGTTAAGCGGGAAGCGATTGCCGGCATTGGTAATCTCGTATTCATCTCTACAAGCTTGGCTGCAACGGCCACGGTTACCCGAGTTACCCACACTTACCGAGCTTGAATAACACTGGCCAGAAAAGGCGATACACAAAGAGCCGTGCACAAACACTTCGGTTAATACATCGTGCTTATGGGCTAAAGCCGTTAAGGTTTTAATTTCTGTTAGATTAAGCTCGCGCGACAAGTTAAGCCGAGAAGCGCCAAGCTTGGCCAAAAACTCCACTTGCCCCTCGTTATGGGTAGTAAGCTGAGTAGAAGCATGAATATCTAAACTTGGGAAATGCTTTTTAACTAAGTTAAACATGCCCAAGTCTTGCACAATAATGCCGTTTAGGCTGGTATTTACCAGCTTGTTCAGCAGCTTAACCATGGCAGGAATTTCTTGCTCAAGAATCACCACGTTAAGGGTTAAAAACACCTCGCAGTCATACTTGTGTGCCAAGCGTAAAATGCCATTCAAATCATCAAAAGAAAGGTTAGAAGCGCGGTTGCGGGCATTAAAGGTATCTAAACCACAATACACCGCATTGGCTCCGGCAATTACCGCCGCTTTAATGGCTTCTACATCACCACCAGGGGCAAGCAATTCTATCTTTCTAGTCATTGTTCCAAACTCACTTTACTTGGGCTAACAGCCTTATTTTTACTGCGCGGGATTTTAACGGCAACAGAACACTATTGCTACAGTTAACTAACTTCGTGCAGCCTTAGATATTGGACCAAGCGCTTTTAGTCACTCTAGGCCATACATCTTGCCACTAGCCACAGCCTTACTTTGGCGATTCGCCCCACAAAGCACTAAGCAGCAACTAAACTATAGATAGAGCCCACAGCTTAAGGTGGGTGCTTAATAGCAAATGACCGATTGCTCGAACAATCAGGACTAAAGCTTATGGCTAACAACAACTCACACCCTAGCAAAAAATCTACCGGCACTTGGCAAGTGGTGGTGGCATTTATCATTTTTGTCACCAGTCTCATTTCGGCGCTCTACTGGGGCTACAACGACATTCACTTTTTAAGTGTGAATCCCGATCTATCTGATAAAGGCAGCGATATTTTTCTCAAATATCTATTTATTGTGGTTGCGGTAGAGCGCGCTGCAGCAGTGTTTGTGAGTAATTACCGAAACCGAAAAGTAGCCGACTGGACCTTAAGAATATCCCGCATTAAAGAAACCCTATCCGATGAAAGCCAACATCTTAATGTGCTAAAAATGGTGTTTGAGCGAGAAATCCAAGTCGCCCAAAAAGTCTTAGATAAACAAATGGTTGATTTGCTTATTCCGCCAGAAGACAGCGCCGATGAGTACCGTGCCGCGCTACTTTGCATTAAACACAGCTACGAGTTTTCGCTGGCTAGGCACCAATCAACCTGCAACCGCGATGTGACCTTTTTTGTGTTTATCTCAGGCATTGTGCTGGCATCACTAGGGCTTAGTATTCTTAGTGATGTAATGCTGAACTTAACTGAGATAAGCGGCATACACGGCCACCTAATAAGAATTGCCGACGTACTAATTACCGGCGGTTTGTTAGGAGGAGGTAGCGCCGGGCTTAACTTTGCATCAACTAGATTTGCCGAGCTCATGAAAAAGAATTGATAAAGAAGCGCAAATTAGTGGTCACAACAAGCTGCTTGCTCAAAGCACTTAAATGACCATTTTTTCAGCAACTGAACTATTGTTGTTGGTATGACTAACAATTAGTGATTTAAGCGCTGTTATTAACCACCGCTTTACCGTATGTTGGAATAAATGTGCCACGCAGCGAGATGATAAGTGAAAAAGTATAAACATGAAGCACAGTTGCTTAAAAAAGCCTTACAAATTGGTGAGGTATACGCACTGCAACGCGGTTTTGCCAAGTTTCCTCCAGGCATATCAGAGAAAGATAAAGTAGAAGCACTGTACATGTTGTTAGCCGAAGACAAACGATTAACGCCACTACCAAAAGATAAAACCACCGGCCCAGAAATGCGCCACAAACTAGTGCTTTGGCTAGCCAACCAACTGCCTAAAGACCACGAATTGTTAGACGGTTAGCAAAAATACTTAGCCAAAAGCAGCTTTAGAGGCTGCTTTTTATTTAACAGTTAACTACGCAATAAAAACCTCTCCACAATTAAAATGTAAACTAAAAGCAGATAAATCCCGTAAGACTTGTAGGTTTCGACAATAAGTCTCTAAATGGAATTATCAGCAGAACACACATCAAGAATCATTGAAATGGCTTGGGAAGATAGAACTCCCTTTGAAGCGATACAGCTACAATTTGGTTTAAGTGAGCCAGAACTTATCCGTTTCATGCGCCACACCTTAAAGCGCCGCAGTTTTAAAATTTGGCGGGCCAGAGTTAGCGGGCGCGCAACCAAACACCTAAAACTGCGCAGCTCTGAAGTCTCGCGTGGTTATTGCCCTACTCAATACAACCACCGCTAACGAGTTTGTCCGTTAAGCCAATGCTCTGCAATTTCCTCTCGAGTGGCATACCATACGCCTTCAAATTGCTGAGTATATTGAATAAAACGCTGCAGGGCGGCAAACCTTGCTGGGCGGCCGATGATGCGGCAATGCAAACCAATGCTGAGCATTTTAGGTATGGTTTCACCTTCGAAATACAGTACGTCGAAGGCATCTTTTAAGTATTGGTAAAACTGCTCGCCACTGTTAAACCCCTGCGGTGTAGCAAAGCGCATGTCGTTAGTGTCTAGGGTATAGGGCACCATTAACAAGGGTTTGCTGTAGTTGTTGTCCCAATAGGGTAAATCATCAGCGTAACTGTCGGCGCAATATAAAATGTCATCACGTTCAGCAATTAACTTTAGAGTGTGTGGGCTAGTACGTCCGGTATACCAGCCTTTGGGTTTAGTGCCGGTGGTTTGTTGGTGAATGGCAATGGCTTGCTCTAGATGCTCGCGCTCTTGCTGCTCGCTAAAGTCTTGATAGTGAATCCACCTTAGGCCATGGCTGGCGATTTCCCAATTGGCGTCTAACATGGCTTTTACCGCTTCGGGCTGTCGCTGCAGTGCCATGGCAACGGCAAACACCGTAACCGGAATGCCTTGGCTCACAAACAAACGATGCAAACGCCAAAAGCCTGCTCGGCTGCCATATTCGTAAATTGACTCCATGCTCATATGGCGATCGGGATAGGCCTCTGCCCCAACAATTTCCGATAAAAACTTTTCTGAATGACTGTCGCCGTGCAGTACGCAGTTTTCGCCACCCTCTTCAAAATTAACCACAAATTGCAGGGCAATTTTGGCTTTGTTTGGCCAGTTGGCTTTAGGCGGATTTTGGCCGTAGCCGACTAGATCTCGAGGGTAGTTATTGTTGCTCATAGTTATCCTAAGTTCACCAGTTGAATGGCTAATTGGTGATGCTGCAATTTTAGTTGTTCTAGCTGGGCGCGGGTTTCATCGGCGTCTTCAATAATCCATTTACCGGCTACCATCAGTTTGCTCACTTGGCTTGCACCACATAAAATTAGTGCGGCTAATGGGTCGTGAGCACCCGAAAAATTAAGTCCATCGAGTTTATACAAGCCAATGTCTGCCTGCTTACCTGGCGCTAGTACGCCAATATCATCACGCCCTAATACCGCGGCACTGCCTTGGGTTGCCCAATTTAGAACCTGATGATGAGTGATTTGATCGGCGCGATAACGCAAGCGCTGCTGCATTAACGAATGGCGTAACTCTTGAATCATATTAGAGCTGTCGTTAGAGGCAGAACCGTCTACCGCCATGCCTATCTTACAACCGGCTTTAGCCAACTCCAAGGTAGGGCAAATACCCGATGCCAATACCATGTTAGACGTTGGGCAATGCGCTATTCCAACTTGTGCAGCACCTAAACGCTGAATTTCAGTTTGGTCAAAGTGAATACCATGGGCTAACCACGTTTGTGGCCCTAGCCAACCGCAATGCTCCAAATAATCTACTGGGCGCATGCCTAGCTTTTTCAAGCAAAAATCGTTTTCATCGATGGTTTCACCAAGGTGAGTATGCAGCCGTACACCCTGCTCTTTGGCTAAGGTGGCCGTTTCACACATTAGCGATTCAGTCACCGAAAAAGGAGAACATGGCGCTAGCGCCAAATTAAGCATGCTGCCTTGTTCAGCATTGTGATAGCGCTTAATCAAACGCAGGCTATCATCAAGAATTTGCTGCTCGGTTTGCACTACAGAGTCTGGTGGTAGGCCACCATCTTTTTGTGACAAACTCATACTGCCGCGCGTTAAGGTTGCTCTTACTCCCAAGCGCCCTACTACCTCGGCTTGAATATCTATCGCTTCGCTTAAGGCATGATTAAATACATAGTGATGATCGGCCACCGTTGTCGCGCCGCTCAACATTAGCTCCCAACAAGCAATCTCTGTGGCAACCTCGATATGCTTAGCACTTAACCCAGCCCATACTGGATAAAGCGTTTGTAGCCAAGGGAACAGCGGCTGATTAATTGCAGCCGGCAAGCAGCGAGTAAGGGTTTGGTAAAAGTGATGATGGGTATTTATTAGGCCGGGCAGTAACACCATGTCGCTGACGTCAAGCTGTTGGTCTACTGCTGCAACAGGCTGCTGACCTGCAGCAATACATTCAATTATTTGGCTGCCTTTAATCACAATACCGCCGCGTAAATCGCGCTTGGCATCGGGGCCAGTGAGAGCTCCGCTGAATACCGCTAAAGGATTTTTAATCCAAAGTGTTTGATTTGTTTGTTGAGTGGATTGCAGCATTGTTTAGCGCTTGCCTTAGTAAACATAGTAACTAAAGCATAAGCAACAATCTGACCAATCACTCAGGTTTTTGAATTAACTTTTTAAACCAATCCCGCGAATAACTATATCAATCACGTTTTGTTCGGCCTTGGCAAACTCGTCAGCACTAAGATTTTTGCCGTTAATCATTTTAATTTCAGTATCAAAGTCGGCGTAAAATTGGGTGGCTCCCCAAATCAAAAACAACAAGTACAAAGGCTCTATTGCTGCAATTTTGCCTTGGTCAATCCAAGCTTGAATCAAACTACACTTATTTTTTGTCCAATCTACAACGGGGAACTGTAGGTTACCTTTTAAGTTAGGCGCGCCTTGAATAATCTCCATGGCAAAAATTCGAGAGCTTTTTGGGTGGCTGCGGCTATAGCGCATTTTAGAGCGAATATAAGCGCTAATAGCTTGTTCGGGATCGTCGTTAGCGGTGGTGTTTTCAAAGGCATCGTTCCACATATCTACAATATCTTCGAGCAAGGTTTTGTATAAGCCTTGTTTAGATTTGAAATAATACAGAATGTTGGCCTTAGGCAGCTCGGCTCTGTCGGCAATGGCTTGTAGAGAGGTGCCTTGGTAACCGTGTTTTACAAATTCATTGGTTGCCGCTTTAAGGATAAGCCGTTCATTCTTTTTCCTAATTGCGCCACTTTGACCCGCCGTAGCTTTAGCCATGCTAACCCACTCTCCTTGTTACAATTAATACCAAAGTCTAACCACAAAGCATTATTAATGATTAGTTTGTAAATCACTAGTGCTCAACAAAAAAAAGCCATAAACGCACCATAACACAACAAAACTTGCCATACTTCGCACCATCAAAGCACAACAAAAAACCAACAATTGCAACTTATTAGCTACAGCACTGAACTTGAACAGTTGGTCAGATTTATGCAGTAAGACCAGCCAAGCGGATAGAATGCATAAACGAATGGACGCAAAATGAAAGCAGAGCAAAGCTTGTTGTCGTTGTGGCGGGTGACAAAACGCTACCCCGGCGTAATTGCCAACGACAAAGTAAGCCTAGACTTAGCCGAAGGAGAAATCTTGGCGCTACTAGGTGAAAATGGCGCTGGGAAATCAACCCTAGTCAAAATGATCTACGGAGTGATTCAGCCCGATGAAGGCGGCATTCTATGGAAAGGGAAAGAGCAATTAATACGCTCGCCTAACATGGCCAGAGCCATGGGCATTGGCATGGTTTTTCAGCACTTCTCGGTATTTGAAACCCTCACGGTACAAGAAAACATCGCTTTAAGCCTAGATGCAGGCGTAGTTAAAGATGCCGCCGCGCTGCGCCAAAAGATCGTTGAGCTAAGCAATGCCTACGAGCTAAAAGTTGAGCCCGACCGTTATGTGCATAACCTAAGCATTGGTGAACGCCAACGGCTGGAGATTTTGCGTTGCCTAATTCAAGACGTAAAGCTACTGATTTTAGATGAGCCCACCTCGGTACTTACCCCGCAAGAAGTAGCGGGTTTGTTTAAGGTATTACGTACCTTAGCAAGCCAAGGCTGCAGTATTTTATTTATTAGCCACAAGCTAAAAGAAGTCACCGAGCTGTGTGATCGCGCAGTGATATTGCGTGGCGGAAAAGTGAGTGGTGAATGTATTCCATCACAAGAAACGCCAGAATCAATTGCCGGCATGATGGTAGGTAGCGATACCCAATTATCGGAACGCTACCAAAAACGCATTGGCTCAGACGAGCTAATGGTTGTTAGCAACTTAAGTGTGCCACCCACTAATCCCTTTGGCACAGGTTTAAACAAGGTGAACTTAAGCCTGCATCGCGGCGAAATTTTAGGCATTGCCGGGGTTGCAGGTAATGGCCAAGAAGATCTATTAGAAGCGCTTAGCGGCGAAGATACTCGCGCGGCTGCCGACAGCATTTTAATTGGCAAACGCAAAGTGGGTAAATTACACGCCGGCGAGCGCCGCTTGTTAGGCATGAGCTACGTACCCACTGACCGTTTAGGCCAAGGCGCGGTGCCAGAAATGAGTTTGGCCGACAATACCTTGCTTACCAGCGCGCGCAAGGGCCTGGTAAGCAAAGGGCTAATTTTACCGCACAAAGTAGTGGAGCTTGCCAAAACCATTATTCATCGCAACGACGTTAAATGTCATAACGCCCACGCCCAAGCCAAGAGCTTATCGGGCGGTAACTTACAAAAATTTATTATTGGTAGAGAAGTAGACCAAAACCCAGAAATTTTAATTTGTGCTCACCCTACCTGGGGCGTAGACATTGGGGCTGCCAGCGCGATCCATCGCCAACTGATTGAACTTCGCGATAAAGGCGCTGCCATTTTGGTAGTGTCTGAAGATATCGATGAGCTATTCATGATTTCCGATCGCATTGCCGCCTTATATGAAGGGCAACTATCTACTGCGGTGCATACCGAACAAACCAATATTGAAGAAGTTGGCAAATGGATTGCTGGTGGGTTTGTCCATAACGACAGCGAGCAAGGAGGCCAAGCTTATGCTTAAAACTCAAGCCCGTTTAGAGTCATCAAAGTTGATGTCTTGGCTTTCGCCGCTTATCGCCATTGTTCTCACCATGGTGGTTTCTAGTGTGATGTTTTGGGCGCTAGACATAAACCCCGCCACTGCCTTTAAAGTATTTATCATTGCCCCGCTAAGCGATAGCTACAACTTAGGCGAGTTAATGGTGAAAACCACTCCCTTACTACTTTGTGCCACAGGTTTAGCCTTGTGTTACAAAGCCAATATTTGGAATATTGGTGCAGAAGGCCAATTGCTGGTTGGCGCATTGGTGGGTAGTTATTTTGCGCTGCAAGCCAATGAACAATCAGGTTACTTATGGCTAATTGTTACCCTCGCAGCTGGCGCCATAGCAGGCATGCTTTGGGCGGCCATCCCTACTCTGCTGCATCAGCTATTTCATACCAATCTTATTCTTACCACCATCATGCTCAACTACATTGGCTTGTATTTGCTGTTATGGGGTGTGCATGGTCCGTTAATTGACCCAAACGGTTTTGGTTTCCCTGAGTCAGCGATTTTTGCCGATAGCATATTGCTACCTACCATTATGGAAGATGGCCGCGCTTCGATTAGCATTCTCTTGGCGGTGGTATTTGCCATTGGCTCTGGGATCATTTTGTATCGCACCTTACCTGGGTTTCAGCTACGAGTATTTGGCTCCGACCAACCCGCTGCACGTTACGCTGGTTACAGCAGCAAGTTTATTGTTTGGAGTGTAATGCTAAGCGCAGGCGCACTGGCAGGTTTTGCGGGTGTGGCAGAAGTGACCGGCCCAATTGGCCAGCTCATTCCGCAAGTGTCTCCGGGCTATGGTTACGCCGCCATTATTGTGGCCTACCTTGGCAGGCTTAATCCCTTTGGTATTATTTTCGCGGCATTTTTCATGGGTACCTTATACATGGGCAGCGATTTAGCCCAAATTGAATTAGGTATGCCCACTGCCATTACCGGTTTATTCCAAGGTGTACTGCTGTTTTTCTTACTCGCTTGTGACTTCCTCATTCATTACAAAATAGTCTGGCAGCCCAGCGCGGGCGTAGCGCAAACCTCTTCATCTAGTGCTAAGCAAGGAGCTGCATAATGGACATGGAACTACTGCAACAGATATTAGTGGCAGCAATTAAAACCGGAACCCCCTTGCTACTAGTCGCACTTGGCGAGCTAATTTGTGAAAAATCTGGGGTGCTCAACTTAGGCCAAGAAGGCATGATGTTAATGGGCGCCATGGCCGGTTTTGCCGGCGCTTATTTTACCGGCAACCTAGCTTTAGGTTTATTGCTGGCGGTAATTGCTGGCATGTTAATGGCCGGAATATTTGGGCTACTCTCGTTAAACCTTAATACCAACCAAGTGGCAACGGGCTTAGCGCTTACTATTTTTGGCACTGGCTTAAGTGCCTTCTTAGGGGCTAGTTTGGTTGGCTCTACCATTAACGGTTTTAAGGCAATATCTATTACCCTATTAAGTGATATTCCAATGCTTGGGCCTTTACTTTTTCAGCATGACATTCTGGTGTATGGCAGCTTTGTATTGGTGGCTGTAACTTGGTGGGTAGTAAATAAAACCCGTGCAGGTCTAACCTTACGCGCCGTGGGCGAAAACCCTTATTCGGCTAATGCCCTTGGCATTAAGGTAATTAAAGTTCGCTATATCGCAGTACTATTTGGCGGCGCAATGGCAGGTTTGGCTGGCGCTTACATGTCACTTTCTTATACTCCAATGTGGATGGAAAACATGACCGCAGGCCGCGGCTGGATAGCACTCTCATTAGTGGTGTTTGCCTCATGGCGCGTGGGTTACTTAATGGTAGGTGCCTACTTGTTTGGCGCTGCCTCTATTTTGCACTTAGTCATGCAAGGCATAGGCTTTACCATTTCGCCCAACTTACTAGCAATGATGCCTTATGTGGCAACCATTGTGGTGATGGTAATGATTAGTGCCAACCCCATTCGCCAAAAACTAGCGGCCCCAATGAGCCTCGCTAAACCCTTTGACGCTCGCCGCCATTAATCAACAGCGCAATTTATTTGCGCAAATGCTTCAAGCTAGCCAGCAAACTAACGTATTATGCTTGCCCGCTAGTTTGGAGTATTCATGACTTATTCGCTGTACCTTGTTCACATCAACGATACCCACTCTCATTTTGAGCCCACTTTAGTTCACTTTGACGTCACTATCGAACAAAAGGCTTATCAAGTAGACGCCTACTGTGGCGGGTATGCACGATTGGCTACCGCGGTACAGCAACACAAAGCCCTAGCAAAAGAAAACAACAGCCCAAGCTTATTTTTACATGCAGGCGATAGCTTCCAAGGCAGCTTGTATTTCAGCCAATTTAAAGGTGAAGCTAACGCTCACTTACTCAATTTAATGTCTGTTGATGCCATGACCATTGGCAATCATGAGTTTGATCTTGGCAATGCGCCGGTGTCTAAATTTGTTGATCAGGTTAACTTTCCCTGCCTTGCCGGCAACATGGATTTGAGCCAAGAAGATCAGCAAAAGCACTTGCCTTTAGCGCCCCACAAAAACCTGTATTACTACAACAATGAACTGGCCATTGCTAACTATGTGCTTAAGCCATTAGGCGAGAAACAATTGGCCATTGTAGGCATCACCCACGACCAGATGCACAACATAGGTTGCCCCGATGCCGACTGCCATTTTTTGAACGCCATTAAAACCACTCAAGCTACGGTTAAGCACTTAAACCAACAGGGCATAAATCACATCATCATACTTAGCCATTTAGGTTATGAAGGCGATATTGCATTAGCCAAAGCCGTGACTGGCATAAGTGTGATTGTTGGTGGCCACTCACACACATTAACTGGCGAATTTGGCCATTTAGGGCAAGCTTGTACCGGAAATCAAGGCCAATGGCAGAATGACTGCCTAATACTACAAGCTGGCAAACATGCAGAATCTATAGGCTTAAGTTGTTTACATTTTGATAAGAGTGGCAAGGTCATCAAGCTTGATGGCGGGGCTAAATTTCTTATCGATGATAATTGGCAAGCCAAGCAAAATGGGCAAGTAGTTTGCCAACAAACGCGCGCTCAGATTAGCGACTATTTGGCTAATACACCGGGGCTATTAAAGTGCCCTGATGATCAGCAAATCAGCGAGATCATCAATCAGCAATATCGTCCAGTGGTTGAACAAATGAAAAGCCAAATAGTGACCAAGCTTAGCCATCCATTGCGCCATAGCAGAATGCCCAACCAACAACTGCCCAATGGCAGTGAAGTATCACCACTGGTTTGCCAAGGGTTTTACCAAGCCTCTGCCGCCCAACACCCAACCGACTTTGCCCTGCACAATGCTGGCGGTGTCCGCGTATCGCTCAAAGCTGGCCCGTTGAGTAAGGCCGATATATGCGGTCGTTTACTGCCCTTCGAAATTACTTTAATGAGTTATTTACTTAAGGGCGAAGACTTAGCCATGGTGATTGAAGGAGCCATTAACAATGCCACCAACAATGGTTTAATGGGCACTGGCGATGGCAGCTTTCCCTACTTTTACAAACTGCGTTATCGCTACCACGCTGACAAAGCTCTAGGGCAGCGCGTTAGCCAAATAGAGCTTGAAGATGAAGAAGGCTGGCAGGCTTTGCAGCCACAGCGGGTGTATCGCGGCGTGTCTTCTGCTTACACCTTGGCAGGTAAAGAAGGCTACGATGCACTGTTAAACAGCTGGGATCATCACGATTTAGAACTCAGCATGAGCGACAGTTTTGTCACCTTTGCCAGCAGCAAAGAATATTTGCTTTAATAGGCCAAGCTAAGCAGCCAAACTCACGAAACGAAAAGGAAAGCACCTGTGATTAGAGCCATGACTCAAGCCGACTTTAGCGCATTTTGGCCAAGCTTTAAGGCGGTAATACAGGCGCAACAAAGTTACGCTTTTGACTCAGACATGAGCGAACAACAAGCCTATCAGCTTTGGTGCGAGTTGCCGCTGAAAAGCTTTGTGTTTGAACACAACCAGCAAATTCTCGGGACTTATTACATCAAACCCAATGCCATGGGTCCCAGCAAACATATTTGTAACTGTGGCTACATGGTGAGCGAAGCAGCACGTGGAAAAGGCATTGCGCGTAAGCTGTGCGAACACTCTCAAGATATTGCCTTAGAGCTGGGTTTTAAAGCCATGCAATTTAACTCTGTGGTAGCCACTAATACCGTTGCTATCGCGCTTTGGCACAAGCTCGGCTTTGCAACTATCGGCACTATTCCAAAGGCCTACCTCCACCCTGAGCAAGGGTTTGTAGACTGCCTAATCATGCATAAGCAGCTTAGCGACTAGGTCTTAGTGTTCTTAAGCATGTTCTTCTGGCAACTCAGCGCTGAACTCAAGTCAGTGATTATTAACAAAATCTAAAAACTGTTTATCAGCAACGGCCGTTGTAGTTGCAGGGTTGAGCATCTACTATTTAAAGCAGTTTAAGGCATTCGTATTTACGCTTTCATTTTTAAGCTTTCACTATAAAGATAGGTATCAAGCACATGAGCAAAACCATTCTAATTACCGGTGCAACCGACGGCATTGGTTTAGTCACCGCCAAGCAATTATTAGAGCAAGGTCATAAGGTGCTACTTCACGGCCGCAACCCTGCCAAGCTTGAGTCTGTTAAAAATCAATTAAGCGAAAATGGTGCGCAAGTAGATAGCTTTGTAGCCGACTTATCTAAGCTTGAGCAAGTTGATGACTTAGCGAAACAAATAACCAGCAAGTACAGCAGCTTAGATGTAGTAATAAACAACGCTGGGGTATTTAATATTCCTGAGCCGCGCAATGCCCAAGGTCAAGATTTACGCTTTGTAGTAAACACCCTCGCCCCTTACAAGCTAAGCAAAGCATTGCTGCCGTTAATGGGTAAAACGGGGCGTATTGTGAACCTATCTTCTGCAGCTCAAGCCACAGTTGATTTAGATGCACTAAAAGGCAATCGCCAACTTAGTGACAACTCAGCCTATGCGCAAAGCAAACTCGCACTCACCATGTGGTCTCGAGAAATGGGCTTAGCGCTTAAAGACAGTGGCCCAATCGTAGTATCGGTTAATCCTAAATCATTACTTGGCAGCAAGATGGTAAAAGACGCCTACGGTATCGCCGGCGGCGATTTAAGCATTGGTGCCGATATACTGGTAAGAGCCAGCTTGTCGGAAGAGTTTAACGATGCCGCAGGCCTATATTTTGATAACGACATCGGCCAGTTTGCATCACCTCACCCCGATGCGCTAAACGCTCAAAAATCTGCACAAGTTGTTGAATTAATAGAAACACTCATCTAACAACTCAAGCAGCTAAAGCACTTATAAAACGCCACTAACACAGTGGCGTTTTTATTGGGTATTTGTTTTTATTCGGCGTTTAAGGTGCTTCTGGTAACAAGAAATTCTTGCCCACTTTTGCACTGACCATTTGGCTTTTATCTTTTAAGGCAACACCTGAATAGCCTAGTTTATTGGCTTGCTCAATCAAGTAACTTAAACGAAATGCCGCGTCTTCTACCGACATGCCCGCTTGGCGAATGTTCGATAAACAATTGCGTTTGGCTTCTTCAATGCCAGGGTAAGCTTGGTAGGTAAAATAAATACCTAAACTGTCTGGCGAGCTTAAACCTGGACGTTCACCCACCAAAATAGCTACCATTTTAACGCCTAAGGCTTGAGCTACATCGTCACCTACGCCCACACGCCCTTGCTCTACCACGACTATTGGCGCAATCGACAATGCCAAGCCTTTTAACTTTGGAATAAGCGCCGCCAGCAGAGCTTCAGCATTTTCACTTATCGCCCTAGATGACAAGCCTTCGGTAACCACCAAGGCAATGTCATAAGCGTTGTTGTGCTTAGCTAAAGTATCGTATGAAGCTTTATTAAGCCGCCGTCCTAAATCAGGCCTTTGTAAGTACTCGGCCCGCGAGCCCGCTTGAGATTGCAGATGTTGTACGCCCAAATTAAAACCAGCTAATCGGCCAATTAAGACGCTGTAATCAAGCGGTGTTAGCACCGCATCTCTTGCCTTTGCATGGTCTAACTGAAACTGTAAATGTGCCTGAGTAGGCAAACTACTTCCCGCTCGCCCTAAAGCAATGCGCGCATCGGTAAAGGCTTTGAGTACTTGCCAAGGATTAGCGGTTACTAGTTCAAATTCATCGGACGTAATTACGCTAGTGTTTTGCTCAACGCTGCTGGCAGGTTTGCTATCACTCATGCGCCTACATCCTTAGCCACTGCCTCAAAGGCCGCTGGCAGCTGCTGTTTAAGGGCAAGTCGACCGTTTTGGTCGGTAATATGTTGTTGCGCTAACCAAGCTTCAAACTCTGGCGCGGGCTTCTTCCCAGAAATTTGCCTCGCAAACAGGGCATCATGAAACGAAGTGGTTTGGTAATTAAGCATTATGTCGTCAGAGCCAGCAATGCCCATGATAAAGTTAACCCCAGCACTCACTAGCTGCACCAATAGCATGTCCATATCATCTTGGTCTGCGTCAGCATGATTGGTGTAACAAATGTCACAGCCCATGGGCAGCCCCATTAGCTTGCCGCAGAAATGATCTTCTAAGCCCGCACGAATAATTTGCTTACCGTTATACAAGTATTCAGGGCCAATAAACCCAACCACAGTATTCACCAACAAAGGCTTATAACGCCGCGCTACGGCGTAGGCTCTCGCTTCACAAGTTTGCTGGTCTACCCCGTGGTGGCCGTTTGAACTTAGCGCGCTGCCCTGGCCAGTCTCAAAGTACATAACATTGCTACCCTTAGTGCCACGTTTAAGCGACAAAGCAGCACTGTAGGCTTCATCTAACAAGGCCAAGTTAATACCAAAACCTTGGTTGGCTGCCTCGGTACCCGCAATAGACTGAAATACCAAATCAACAGGCGCACCTAAATTCATCGCTTCTAAATGAGTAGTTACATGGCTAAGCACACAGCTTTGCGTTGGTATTTGATAATGCTGAATCACCTCATCCAGCATCTTCATTAACCTAGTAACGGCTTGCAGGTTATCAGTTGCCGGATTAATCCCAATCACCGCATCACCATTTGCATACAACAAACCATCTAAAATGCTGGCAGCCACCCCAGCAGGATCATCGGTAGGATGATTAGGTTGCAAGCGTGTCGACATTCGCCCAGATAAGCCAAGGGTATTGCGAAATGCAGTGACAACTTCGCACTTACTGGCCACCAAAATCAAATCTTGAATCCGCATCAGCTTACTCACAGCTGCCAGCATTTCTGGAGTAAAAGCTGGTGCTAAAGCGCTTAGTTCAATCGCATCAACTTGTTCGTTGAGTAAGTAATTGCGCAAGTCGCCTACCGTTAAATGCGCAATGCGCTGAAAGGCAGATAAATCATGACTGTCGATAATTAATCGCGTCACTTCATCTTGTTCGTAGGGGATTAAGGCTTCATCGAGAAAGTGTTTTAGCGGAAGTTCGGCCAAGGCCATTTGTGCGGCTACTCGCTGCTGGTCACTGCTTGCAGCAATACCTGCCAGTTGATCGCCGCTGCGCAATGGAGATGCCTTGGCCATTAAATCTTTTAAGCTGCTGAAACGAAAAGTTCCGCCGCCTGCATTCATTGCAAAATCAGTCATTATGTATCCTACATAACTACTGCGCCTGCCATTGGCGCGATATTCTGAATGGGATTATTTCTTTATAAGCAAACAATAAGGTAACCAGAGTTTGCGATAAACATCTAGCAAAAATTTGGCTTTTACTGGTTCAACAAATACCCAGCAGTTGAAATACTGTTCAATTTAACGCGACGACTTAAGACGTTTTAATAAAGCAGCAAGCCACTAGCCTATCCGCGTAAAACTTATGAAAAGCTCACAAAGCTGCACTATGCTTTTGAGGTAACTATCAACACAAATGGTTTTTCATGATACGCAACTTACTCTTTAGCCTAGTTTTTCTATCTCTGCCCAGCGTGGCCTTTCAAGCCATTCACTTAGGCACTCAAGACCGCCCTCCTTATACATGGCCAGAAGATGGCAAACCCGCAGGCCCCTTCGATAAAGTCGTCGTTTGCGCATTAGAAAACATGGGCGTGGATTACGGCATCGACTTTTTACCTTGGGCACGAGCCCAATCAATGACTCAACGAGGCCAACTCGATGGCTTTTACGCAGGCTCTCAAAATGCTGAACGCGACAGTTACGCCGTAGCCAGCCGCTTTATTGGCAAACAAAACTGGGCTTATTTCTATTTGGCAGATGTAATTGACCAGCCAATTGATGATGAATACTTAAAGAGCGCACGTGTGGGGGCTTATTTAGGCTCAAACATGGCGCAATGGTTAAAAAGAAAAGGCGTAAAAGTGGCCTACCGACCGGTTGAACCTGAAATGCTGCTCGAAGGGTTAATTCGTGATCGCGCTGATATTATTTTAGCTAACGAAGCAGCGATGCTAAAACTCACCGAGAAAACCAATCGTAGCGCCTATATCGACAGCCAAGTCGTAGTGAGCAAACCTATTGCTGTCTATTTTGGCAACGCCTACTTAAGTGAAAACCCAGGCTTTATCGAAGCGTTTAATCAGGCTGCAAGCCAATGCCTGCCGGAAGAATCGCTAATCATTTATACCGAATGATTAGAAGCAATACTCAATGCACTGCAAAACAGTTTTCAGATGGAAAGGAGTTAGATCAAAGAGTCTAATCATAGGTATTAGATCAGAGACAGGCTAATCAACTAACCCATACTCTCACCCGACTTTTTTGCAGCGCTTATTATCGTTCCAAGGCTTAAACGCCGTTCAGTAATCTTACCTGCAAGCAAAATAAATAGTCCCCTGAAGAGACTTCAAGGGATTAAATCGTGTTCCAAGAGCCAAATGTATTCAAGCTAAGCTATTAACGTCAAACTTTAGCCATCATAGCTTAAACAGTTAGCTGTCTTAGTGCGCTTTACACTGAGTGAAAACGGCTTTGCTCAAACCTTCATCAGCTTGTTTAACAGTATCTGCGCACATTGTTTCAGTGAACGCTAATGTATCGTTAAAGTTGTAAGCAATTTGAGCGCGAGTGTCGTAGTTAGTGAACAAGAACTCACCGTTGTCGTGGTTGTATACAAACTGAGTCCAAGTGGCGTAAGTTTCGCCGTTTACAGGGTCGATAAGATCTTGTGGTACTAGGTTACCTGCGTTGTAAGTGCTTAGCAGTTTGCCGCGAGTTTGTGCCCAGCTAGCATCTTCTTTGAACTCAATGTGAGAAGTATGGAATAAACCACGCAGGTTGCGGTCTGCAGAGCTGATTGAACTAGGGATATCTTTTGCTTCAAGGTCTCTTAGGTTAACCTTAGCAACGTAGTCACGGTGATGCTGTTGTAGGGGCGCGTTTGCCATGATGCGAAGATCAGACTTAGTGTCACCACGATGAACAAGCATTTCACCACCTTCATTTAGCTGCAGTAATGCAATGTCGCCAGACTTATCTTGGATAGAAATATGCAGCCCGTGCTGTGCACCATGTAAACCGTCGGCCCAAGCGATTTGCCATTGGTTGTTGTTGAAGGCTTTAACGGCTTCTTCAGTAGTTGCGTAAGACTCTGTAATGAAGCGAATCACATCAAGGAAGCTAACAGCTGGTGCGCCAGTGTCTTTGTAATCTTTAATGAATGCCTGTGAGTCCGCCATGTAAAGTAAAGAAGCAGCTAGACCTTCAGAGTTGATGGCGTCAGATGCCACACCATGGAATACATCCCACTCCATTTGAGCAACAGCGTGGTACTTAGTCGTCCAAGCCATTGCGTTCTTGTAGCTTGGCGTTTCTGAAGCGTTTTTTATGCCTACCGGGTTTACTTGCGCTACGTTGCCTAGCTGGTCTCCCCAATCAAGAGAGCGAACTGTAGATACACCATGAGGCGTATCAAGAGTAAAGCGCGAACATGCGTTAGCTGTACCAGCAACTGTTGCGATTGAAGCCGCTGCGATTGCAACTACTGCGATTTTGTTTAAATTGAATGATTTCATAGTAATGCTCTCTCAAGTTTTGGGGGAATACCCTTCTCTGTATGAGTCTATTATTGCTACTATTACCAAATAACCAAGCCGCTTAGACTAGGGGACTCCCCTACAAACTAGGAAATCGTATGGCAGCATCTTTAGATCAACTACGTGCTTTTGTCGCAACTGCAGATAACAAAGGGATGGCTCAGGCTGCGCGGCAGCTAGGTAAACATGTCTCTACGGTACGAGAACAAATTAATAACCTTGAGATAGATACCGGATTAGATTTGTTCATTAGGCACGCGCGCTCGCTAGAAGTGACACCTCAAGGAGAACAGCTTTATAAATCTGCAATTGCCATGCTCAAAGAGGCAGCACTTTTTGATGCCAACGTTGACAGTATTTTGCAAGGCGTACCAGATAAGCTAACCATCGCGATTGATAGCGGGCTAATCGATACCGAATTGGACATGCTTATTGCTAAGTTGGTGACCAACTACCCTCATATGTCATTGAAGATACTTACCAACGACACAATGCAAATAAAAAGCTGGCTGACCTCAGGCGTTGTTGATATTGGCCTACTTTATAACACTGTCTATTTGCAGGATGAGCTAGCATCCGAGACGGCCTACTCATTTGGTGTTTGTCGAATAACGCCAACACAATGGCAGCTCCCCAAAGAGATAAATGAAGACGCACTAAAAGACCAATTGCAGCTAAGTCTATCTTTTTTAAGCGACATAGGAATGAGGGATGCTGATGTCACAAGCCATAGATACATGCTGTGCAATAACAGCACACAAATTCTGAATTTAGTTAAAGCAGGCGTTGGCTGGGCTTACTTACCAAGGTTTGTATGTATAAAGTCGCTAGAAAATAAAGAGGTTAATCTGTACCAAGCAAATGATGATGCTATCTCCAATTGGGCTACCAACTTAGTATGGCCAAAAGAAAAAGCACTCAACCCCGCCATGCAGATGTTTATACAGGGTGTACGAGGCTTTAAAAACCGAAACTAGGTATTAGTATTAAGTTCGCTATTGTTATATTTGAAGTGCGAATCTTTTGAGTTAAATGCGCTATGTTACTCAAGCTCTCTAAACAATTTCTAATTAGGATGCATAGGGCAAATGACCTCCCCCTAGTGTGATGAACAAGCAGGCCTAAATTTAGAAAGGACAGATAGAGCTGCCCCCTAACTTACTTTTGGACATAAACGTGTTTGAAGGCTTGTTTGTGTATAGATACTCTGGATTAGTTTAAGTATGGCTGAGCTGGATTTAACGCCAGCCATAACCGGACGCAAAAAGCACAGCGAAGCGACGCTTTTTGCGGTCCGAGTTTATGGCATTGTTAGATTTCTATATGGTGCTTAGGAATTCCTTTAAACCTGGCATGGCATAGTAGAAAACTTTGGTTGAAGTATCTTCCACAAGCCTGTCGTTATATATCACAAGCTTTCTAGGGTTCTTTTCTCCCTGAAAGGTAATGGAGATCTTAGCGGTAACAAAACCCATTACTTGGGCGTCAGCAGAAAATGGCTCAGAGCCAAAAATAAGCTTCGCAAAATCTTCGGCATCTGTTCCTGACAAGGTTTTTGTATTTGTAGTTCTAACAATCTGGTGGTTGCGTTCTACGTCGATACTTATGACATCAGAATATGGTACCTCAGTGCTTTTGGTATCTTTGATTAGCCTAATATGCATATCCGCTTCCTCCCATAGATGTGGAGTAGGTGCGGGAATAGGATTTGGCATTGTAGGGCCGGGTGTAGCCACTTGCCAGACCGAACCTTTTTCAAAGGTTATCCCTTTGCTACCACAATACGTGAAGCCCGTTCTTCCTCTCACTGCACGTTGAAGAGCATTTGCCATCATCCATAGCAATCGAGCCCCATCTGCACCTGCACCACTATGGCAAGAGTATATAGACATCATTGTGAAATTCTTAGGCCTTAACTTTTGAAGCTCTGGCCCCCAATTACTTTGGTTCCACGTTAGTATGTATTTGTTTATATCGAACGAACCATTTTGCCCAACGCCTGTTTCTAAAAGACCTTCATTTCCATGGCCGCCAATATTAAGATTGCCAGCACCTTTTAATATTTCGGCATCTTCCTTTGTATAACCCTCAAAATCATTAGATGATCCATCCATGACTTTAAGGCGGCCTAAATAATTTGAAACCGCATGGGCCGTACTGCCATGGCGCATACAATTCCAGAAGCGTCCCGCTATGCAATTATTTGCACCATTATCAGGACCATTCGAAACTGAGTTATGGTCACCGATTCCATTTATTTCATATTCTTGATACGTGTATTTCATCATCCTCTCCTATTGCTTGTTGCTTTGGTTTAAAAATCTAACGCCGCAATAAGTGGCTAAAAATTGTGGGCTAAAATCGCGAAGCGATAGCCCGCTGTTTTTAGTCCGACTTAATTGCCTTGTGTACGCCCAGCATAGGCATGAACTAATGAGGTGAAAGTCCTCTGTAGTTGTTCTTTACTGCAAAGGTACGCCCAACCATTTTCTTGAGCTTGTTGGTATCGGGGCGCATAATGAAGGCCGCCTAAACTAAACTGCATTTTACCGTTCTTTAAATAAGCCTTAGGTTCTCCGCAAAATATATGCTTAAACGCATTGTTCGAAGTCCAAATGCTAACCCACGCCTCTAAATTTTCAACGCACACTCTGTGCCAGAAAATAACCTTATGATATTTATCAAGTTAATGGAGACTTTCTTAACAGCAAGAATAAATTTGTAAAATTAACTGACATTAGTGTTAACTAAATTTGAACTAGAAATGTTCAACAACAAAGCCACTTATATAGTTAGGCACCTAAAATAACGCTGTTAGTTTACTAGACTCGTCACCCTTAATGTGCGCTATGTCAACATCCTTTACACTTACTCGCTAGGTTTTACATACACCTATGTCTACCTGAAGTAATCTAACCTTATCTAGCGGAGCATTGGGTGTACTAACATCAACGACACTCCACTCAGGTGAACCTTCCAATGGATCTGTACTAGCGACAATTTTAGCTGGGTCATACTCCGCAAATAGTATCTTAAATACCACGGTGCCATCTATAAATGTGGCTTTGAGGGATCGGCTAAAGCGGGGTTTGGATCGTTGAATACTTGACCCAAGGTATAACTACCTAAAGCATTATAGTAACCAATAGCAAACGATCTTAATCCATTAGAACTATTTTGTATCCACGTATGCTCGTTAGCTCTCAATAACCGCTCTTTTGTGACCCCGTGGTAGGGCTCTCTTTTAGCGTTAGGACTTGTTGTCATCATAGGTACATGATACCAACGACGCTTAGTATTCTTCTGCGCAACAAAATCTACTGAGGTCATTCCAGCAAATGCATAGTTCTTAATAGCGTTTAAATAATCAAGTCGTTCTGAATCTACATGGAAATCATGCGATAGCCAGGATGCGGTAGTGTTCGGCTCAGGAGGGTCGAATCTCACAATTTCTTGGTTTTCGATTACCGGAATGCCAAGCCAATATCCTTGAGCTAATTGGAACGTTTCAACATCATCACTTATGGGCGCGTCAGAAATCTAATCAGGATACCAACCTGAACATTGCGCTATGCAACCACTCCCAGGTCCGCCAAAGCAATCGGTAC
Organism: Agarivorans sp. Alg241-V36; assembly: GCF_900537085.1. Lineage (NCBI taxonomy): Bacteria > Pseudomonadati > Pseudomonadota > Gammaproteobacteria > Alteromonadales > Alteromonadaceae > Agarivorans > Agarivorans sp. Alg241-V36. Next base: position 555,941 of record NZ_UNRE01000003.1, read on the forward strand.
TTACAGCTTGTGTTAGAGAGGGATCAGAACCGCACCCCAATAGGGCCACTGAAACCAGAATCTAGGTGAAAAATAAAGATATATTTCTTGTTAGATACATATACATATTTCCTATCCACGAGGTGCCTACACATCAACAAGAATGAAGTTTGAATTCCCATTGATACAATGTTAACCAAAGCTGTAAAAATTGCTTATGCTGCTCCTAACATCTAACACTAGTAATTAAAAACACATTCATCAATAATTGATCATATTTTCTGAATGGGTGCTGACAGGCAATAAAACTTGTTCATTCTGACTATGCAAGAGTCAATATCCAAAGCCATGAGCCCGAACTCAGCAAAAATGCATGGTAAAAAGAATCAGACTTAAAATGCTTGTGGACACAAAATTTGTTCCACTGCATTAATAATCATTCAAGCTTTACTATTCGGCCACGGGTGCCGGCAGATTCTCACAAGCTTTTTTGTTTCATAACATAGTGCAACCTGCTTACTTAAGCCCCAACAGGATTACAAAGTTAAGGCTGATTGAAAAAGCCGAGTGACCATCGCTCCAACAGCCCAACCATGACGATGTAAGTTGGTATTCACCAGGTAGGAAGCGGTTATCATTCAGTGATAACAGAGGAAGGAAACCTAATGCCTAGCCTTGTCTATAATTTGTTTTACCTCTACTTTCAATCGTCCGTATGTAAAAGACTGGTAAGGCTTGAGTTACTACAAATCTAGATATTGCTTTAGTCCATCAAATGCCAAGAACCATCAGCCTTTTGGCAATAAGTCTGCCCGTCCTGCTCATCGTAATAGCATCGTTCGTAACCGTCTGGAACTCCCCATTCGTTAGGGAGAGAATATTGTTCGTCTTTTAGTTCTTGCTTGTCGTCTAGTTCTCGTTGCTTATCTTTATTAACTTTCATGATTTGCCCCAAATAGATTTTGAATCAAAATTATAGCTACAACACGTTTCTTATTTTGCCGTCACAAAGGAAGTTTTGCAGTGGGATTTGCTTATTGGTTTAAACTCATCAAAGTTGCCATCAGGTTGTAGAGCAAACCTTTGTATGGATAGGGAGTCCAAATCTGATGGGGTCAATAACTCGGTTGAACCGTCTTTTAATAGCTTCCAAACGAGGTCCCCTTTGCTGTCTTTGGCGTGAATTCTATTAGGGCGGTCTTTTTTAATCCAGGTTAAAAGTTTATTCAAATCTCCACCATCTTGATGGATAAAGCACACGGGTACTTTAGAAACAGTATCATTAAATTGAATAGTGACTGGCTTTCCTCTCAACATCAAAGCAGATATACGAGGAATACTTGACTGTATTCCGAGTTTAGTTTTTCCATGGGGGTGATTATCGCTTATTTTGGCCTGTTGATTTACTGAATCAGTTTGTTTATTAACATACTGATATATTGCTTGGTCATCATCCTCTTTTAGGGTGAGCGCAGATTCCCCTGTGACACGTCTGACGACATAAGGCATTTCATAAACTAACTCACCAGCTTGCATAGGCAGTATTCCTTTTCTTATAAAAGTAATACCTTTTTCGCCATTCTCTGCAAACGGCACAATGTTTTTAACAACAAACTTTTCCCCTTCATACTTCAAATTTACATCTACAGTATAACTTCCGGTCAGATTAACTTGTGGAAACGGAGCTCTAAGGATAAATTCTGCTGATTGATCTGTAAGTTTAGGGAGGAGCTCTATAACGTCAAAAGTCAGGTCACTTGTAACAGTAGAAGTATTTGTTCTTTCTAACTCAACACTCGTGCTCAAGAGCTCTCCAATAAATTTATCAAGGCCCAATCCAATATTTGCTTTTGAGCGGTTAGTTAGAGCGTTTACTACATTTGCTACTTTTATATCAGACTCAATAACGCTCAAACCAGACCAGCCAGTGAAAGACCAGTCAGCATGTAGTGTTGCGATTAGATGCGCCTCTATAATTCTGTCGGCAGGCTGCATTCGGGAAGTCGCAATGGTGAAAGTGAAACGACGCTTTTGGTTGAATACAGAGAGGTCATCGATTGTTGATTTAGGTTTTTGACTGATAGGGGTAGCCAGTGCTGTGGCTAACACCGCACTATCGTCTAGTTTTTCGATATAGGCAGCCTGTCCTTTATCAGATAAGTCGAGTGCCGTTTTGCGGGTATTAGATTGTGGTGTGCTGGCCACAAACAAGCTGACCGATATAGTGTCAAATGAAGGGCCATAACCAATGAACATGTTTTCTGGGTCATGCTTTACGTAGTATTTGGGCTCAGGAGGTGAACTATTAGAGCAAGCCGAAAGCAACAGGGTTACTGCTAAAGCAGAGACATATTTCATAGAGTTACACACCGCTGTTCATTTATTGAACAATAAATGTAGTACGGTGACACTGATATATCAACAAAGCAAGATTATGTCTCACGTAAACCTAGTAAGGCCTGAGAACACCAGACACTTTCTAGGTTCCCAAACAACGGTTGTTTACATACGTAACTTGAAACTGGACAGAAGCTTGTTAGTGAAGTTATAGATGTCCAGTATCTCTCGCTCTAAAAGTCGAAACTTAATCCGAGTTCAATATAATTGTCGAAGTCTTCAGAAATGTGGTACCTAATCGTTGGTTTCACCCCCTTAATGTTGAACATGGCAGAGACTTCATGAGTGTTCATTGAACCTTTGTTGCCCCAATGCTTTGCAACATGGAACGAATGGTAATGACTAAACTCATATCCGAAGCTTAACCAGTCAGTCACCTCTTGCACGAGACCAAGGGAAGTATCAACATTAGTTTTGTGCACTGTATTGATCGGCTCGGCTTGGTCGTAACCAAGGTCAAGTGAACCATACAGCACGGTTGAGTCAGTCACGTATCCTGCGACAAAGTAACCTAACCATGGTTTGACTGAGAACTCTGAGAGTCGCCCAGGAGAGGATACATATCCAGCAATCTCATGGTAGACACTTCCGGTCAAGAATGAGTAGCCGAAGCCAAACTCTCCGTAGCCTTCTGTATCCACTTCACCGAACACTCGCCATGAATCGTTAAGATCGTAGCTTGCATTCAGTGTAGCGGTTGTATCTGAACCAAATGATATCGAAAACGTGTCCGTAATGGTGTCCAAGATCTCCGCCTGAACGTTAAAACTTAGTAGTGTGATTGCTAACAGGCGGAGTTTCATGGTTTACCGTTACTTGTTAAAGCGAGCTTGCGCTTTCGCTTTGATGTTGTTTAGTTGATCCTTACTTAGAGATTTCAGCTTGTTTAGGTCTTTGTCGCGGATGTGTACTGCTGTCTTGCGACCGTCTTCATGCTCGATAACCACGATTGTGTCAACACCGTCTAGCGTGATCTTAGTTAGTGTCGCGCCATCTAGTTCAGAACCCACTGGTCCATCTGTCACTGCAGTGTCAACGTTGATACCGTCACCGAAACCAGGAAGATTTGGATCAATTTCAGGACGTTCTACACCGTCATCTTCGAAGCCAGGTAGGTCTACAGCACCGCCTTCTGGATTCCAACCTTCTTGACCATCACCGTCAAACTCAGGGAAACCACCCTCACCGATTGGGTTACTTGGCGCTTGTGGATCAAGCTCTGGACGTTCTACACCGTCATCTTCGAAGCCAGGTAGGTCTACAGCACCGCCTTCTGGGTTCCAGCCTTCTTGACCATCACCGTCAAACTCAGGGAAACCACCCTCACCGATTGGGTTACTTGGCGCTTGTGGATCAAGCTCTGGACGTTCTACACCGTCATCTTCGAAGCCAGGTAGGTCTACAGCACCGCCTTCTGGATTCCAACCTTCTTGACCATCACCGTCAAACTCAGGGAAACCACCCTCACCGATTGGGTTACTTGGCGCTTGTGGATCAAGCTCGGGACGTTCTACACCTTCATCTTCGAAGCCTGGTAGGTCTACAGCACCGCCTTCTGGGTTCCAGCCTTCTTGACCATCACCGTCAAACTCAGGGAAACCACCCTCACCGATTGGGTTACTTGGCGCTTGTGGATCAAGCTCTGGACGCTCTACACCGTCATCTTCGAAGCCAGGCATATCGATTGCACCACCTTCTGGTCCCCAGAACTCAGGGTGTAGTGGGCCTTCGAAACCAGGTAGGTCGTTAGCACCTTCAGGGTTGAAGGTGATAGAGTCACCGTTCATACGAGTAAGAGTGTGGTTGCCATCAACATCAGTTGTCAGTGTTACTGAACCAACCCATGCACCGTTCTCATCTTTTATAACTAGGATAGCGTCGCCGTTTTCACCGTGACCACGTTCAGCTGTGTAGCCTTCTGGTAGACCAGGCTTAGATGGCAGGTCTGGATGAGCCACGTCATCAACACCACCGTCGAATTCAGGCATGTCTGGGTCAATTGTGCCGATGTCGAAGCCTGGGTAATCAGGGCCTTCAAAACCAGGGATTTCAGGAGCATCTTCACCGATTGGGTTCTCGGGCATACCCGGCTTGCTTGGCATTTCAGGTGAACCCGGAAGTTCATTACCGTCAGCGGCTTCACCACCGTTCCAATCTACTAAACCACCATCTTGGATTGGGTTCTCGGGACGTGTTGGTTTCTCTGGACGAACGTTATCTTCACCACTTGGTAGGTCAGCGATACCGTTATCACCTTCGCCCCACTCAGGAGTATTCTCACCGATTGGGTTACTTGGCGCTTGTGGATCAAGCTCTGGACGCTCTACACCGTCATCTTCAAAGCCAGGGAGGTCGATTGCTCCGCCTTCTGGTGCCCAGCCTTCAGGGTCGAGAGCATTTTCACCATCATTGCTAGATGAAGAAGAACTAAGTAATGCGATGCCTACAGCTGCAGCAGAGAAGACCCCAGCAGCGACCTTATCAGAGGTAGACATAGAAGAGCTGTTATCAACTGCCTCGTATGCCTCTAGGTCAGAAGCAGTTGCGTTGAATGATAGCGCTGCAATTACGGATGCCGCGATAATGGATTTTTTCATTATGATATTCTCGATAAAGTTAAAAGGGCGGTCTCCTATAAAGGAAAGAGACCGGAACCAAAGTGTTTAATTAGTTGGGGGGTGAACCTCGACTGATTAAGATTCACAAAGGACACTGCACCGAATGCCCTTTAGGAACTTGCTAGTCAATGCACGATACAGACAGGTGCTTTAGCGAAACTGAGGCATGTAATCCAAGTTTGCTTCAATCGTTTCATTTAAGGCCGTTTCTAGAACGGTTCCTGTCGTAACGAGTGGGTTCAAAATTAGCGCTCTGTGTGCTGCATTTCTGTCCCCAGTAACCGCAGCTTCAACGGTCAGTGTTTCAAACTCTTTCAAGACTTGAATTAGACGCAAGGTGTCTTTCGGGAAGGGAGCAACGTTTAATGGAAGTGGACCAGATTTGGTGATCATGCTGCTTACTTCGACAGTACAATCATGTGGTAGACCATCAATCGCACCATTGTTTCTCGTGTTCACATGCATGATGGTGCGTTTGTCATTGAAGATAGAGCTCATTAGTTCACAGGCAGCCTCTGAATAGTATTGGCCACCACGTTTTTCTAGCTCTTTCGGCTTTTCGTTTAATTCTGGATTGCGGTAAATATCAAACAATCGATTTTCCATGGCTTTAACGACTTCACCGCGAGTACCTGCGCCACTCGCCTCTTCCAGTTCTTGACCCATAATGTCTTCGCTGGTGTAGTAGTAACGTAAATACGCGCAGGGAATCATACCCATATTACGCAATAGTTCTGCTGGCCATTTAAACGGAGAAATATTCTGTGGTACGAGTGGATCGTTACCTGAAATCATCTCTTCCACCACATCTTGTAGCTTGTCACGGCCTTCGTGTAATACTTTACGTGCCCAAATAAAGTGATTTAGTCCCGCGACTTGTAATACAAAGTCCTGTTCATTGGCATCCAGTATTTTTGCGATGCCTTTTTGCATAATGACAGGCACATTGCACAAACCAACAGCGTTCACTTTGGTATGTTTCAAGATAGCTTCCGTTACCATGCCGGACGGATTGGTGAAGTTCAGTAGCCAAGCATCAGGGCACAGCACTTCCATTTCTCGTGCAATTTCTAAGGCAATAGGAATCGTGCGACACGCGTTTGCAAACCCACCTAATCCATTGGTTTCTTGACCAATCATTCCATACTTTAGGGAAATCCGTTCATCACGAATTCGACCTTCCAAACACCCTGCGCGGAACTGCGAACAAACAAAATCGGCACCTTCTAGGGCAGGCTTTCGCTCCAAGGTCACATGAACATCAATATGTGACATATTATTCTTAGCCAGCATACGGCGAGTCAATTCACCAATAATGCTAACTTTTTCTGCGCCATCTTCGATATCAACCAGCCATAACTCGCCAATTGGCAATTCATCATTACGCTTAATTAGACCTTCAATGAGTTCTGGAGTGTAACTTGAGCCTGCGCCAATAATGGTGATTTTTAAGTGTTTGTTCATCGTGATACCTTGCATAGATAAGATGAGTTAATTTAAAGGCATATAAAGCTTGTTTACAAACCAGTAATAACTTGTTACAAATTAGCTATTCTAATCCATAGCAAAGAGTGCACTATGAATCGAAAACTGCAAATGCTATCCAACATGTACGTCTTTGCCATCGCTGGAAAGTCTCTGAGCTTTACAAAAGCAGGAGAAGAACTGTTTATTTCACAGGGCGCAGTTAGCCAACGCATTAAATCTTTGGAAGAGCAACTTGGTTTTAGTCTGTTTGTAAGATTGACAAGAAAACTTAAGCTGACAAATGAGGGAGAACGCTTGCTGCAGGCATTGAATCAATCTTTCGATGTCATATTTTCAGAACTCGACGACATTAAATTCAACGAATTGCATGGCGAGCTATACATAGGCGTAGCACCAACGTTTGCCCAAAGGTGGATACTAGAAAGGCTTCCAGAATTTCAACAACGCTATCCTAACCTTAATATCAAACTGAGAGTAAAAGCGAGTCGCATAAACTTTCAACATGAACCTGTCGATATAGCCATTTACTACAGCAATAACGAACACCC